>JBILLY010000742.1:0-3220 GCA_044375835.1 Opitutaceae bacterium | reverse complement strand
AAGCCGGCGACAAGGCCGGCGCCGCCGCCGCCGCGAAGAAATCCCTCGAGGTCGCCGCCGCCGACGCCAAGGGCGAACTCCTCGAGGAATACACCCGCCTCAACAACATGCTGCTCGCTTCCCTGAAGTAAGCCCCGGACCGGCAGCGCGGAGTTTCGCCGCGCTGCCGTCGCCCGTTTCCACCGGTTTCGATTTTGCGCGCGCGCCGGCGTCGAGCCCCGGCGCCTCCCTGTTCCCCGGCATCCTCCGCCGCACTCGTCGGCCTTCCGCCCCGCCGGCAATCGCCCACCCGTGGGCACGTTTCGCCCGCCCGGCCATGCGCGGAGGAAAACCGCTCCGCCCGCTGCGCCCCCTCCCTCGCCCCGCGGCGTCCCGCGCGCTTCGCCGCCCTTTCCGGTTTCCGCACGCCGTCCTTGCCCCGCGCCGCCGCTTGCGCGCTCCTCTCCGGCGATGACTCCGCCCGATTGCCACGAGCCCGCGTTCTGGGACGAGCGCTACCGCGCCGGCCGCACGCCGTGGGACGCAGGCCGCGTGCCCGTGCAATTCGCCGCCTGGCTCGCGCGCACCGCCGTCGCCGGCCGCGCCTTCGTGCCCGGCTGCGGTCACGGCCACGAAGTCGCCGCCCTCGCCGCCGCCGGCTGGCCCGTCGTCGGTCTCGATTTCAGCGCCGCCGCCGTCGCCCGCTCCGCCGCCCTCGTCGCCGCGCACCCGACCGCCGTCGTGCACCACGCCGACCTCTTCGCGCCCGACCTCGACCTCGGCCCGTTTGCGGTCGTCTACGAGCGCACTGTCCTCTGCGCCTTGCCGCCCGCCCGCCACGCCGCCTACGCCGCCCGCCTCGCCGGGGTCCTCGTCCCGGGCGGCCTGCTCGCCGGTTATTTTTTCCACGGCCCCGAGGACGAGCCTCCGCCGTATCCGCTCTCCCCCGACGCCCTCGCCGCCCTGCTCGGCCCGCACTTCCGGCTCCTCGAAGACGCCCCCGTCCCCGACTCCCTCCCGCTCTACGCCGGCAAGGAGCGCTGGCAGATCTGGCAGCGCCGTTGACTCCCGTGCGCCCCGACCGCCTCAACCGCCGCCGCTACAGCCTCTACGCTCCCGGCTACGATTTCGCCGCCCGGCTCCTCACCGCGCCCCGCCGCGCCGCCGTCGAGTCGCTCCACCTCCGCCCCGGCGAGCGCCTGCTCATCGTCGGCTGCGGCACCGGCCTCGATCTCGACTTCGTGCCGCGCGGCGTCGTCGTCACCGGCCTGGACATCGCGCCCGGCATGCTCGCGCGCGCCCGCACCCGCGCCGCCCGCCTCGGTCACGCCGCCACGCTGCTCGACGCCGATGCCCGCGCCCTGCCGTTTCCCGCCGCCGGCTTCGACGTCGCGATCCTCCACCTGATTTTGGCCGTCGCGCCCGAGCCCGAGCGCATCGCGCGCGAGACCGCCCGTGTGCTGCGCCCCGGCGGTCGCGTCTCGATCTTCGACAAATTCCTGCCCGACGCCGCCGCCCCGTCCCCGCTCCGCCGCCTCCTCAATCTCCCGCTGCGCGCCCTGTTCTCCGATTTCAACCTCCGCGTCGGCCCGCTCGTCGCCGCCGCCGGCTGGGTCGTCGACTCCGATGTCCCCGCCGGCTTCCGCGGTCTCTACCGGCGCATCCGGCTGCACGCTCCGCCGCGCTAAACCCGCACTTGCGCGCCCCGCGGGCCTGCACACCGTCGGACCATGCGCCCTCTTCGTCGTCCCGCCCTCCTCGCCGCCATGTTCGCCGCCGCGATCTTCGGAGCCTCCGGTTGCGGCAAACAAGACAGCCACGCCGGCCACAGCCACGGCAAACACGTCCACACCGCCCCCCACGGCGGCCTCCTCGTCGAACTCGGCGACCACGCCTACAACATCGAGCTCGTCCGCGATTCCGCCTCCGGCAAACTCACCGCCTACCTGCTCGACGGCCACGCCGAAAACTTCATCCGCATTGCCGCGCCGTCGATCACTGTCACCGCCTACGTCAACGGCGCCCGCCAGACCCTCGCCCTCGCCGCCACCGCCAACCCCATGACCGGCGAGACCGTGGGTAACACCTCCCAGTTCGAAGCCACCGCCGACTGGCTCAAGACCGCCGGCGACTTCAACGGCGAGGTCGGCCCCGTCGAGATCCGCGGCACCAAGTTCGCCCCCGCCGCCTTCGCTCTGCCCAAGGCCCGCCGCTGATCCGCGCCGTGCCCCTCCGCCCGTCCTTCCGTCGCGCCCGGGGACTCTGCGCCCTCGTCGCCGTCGCCGGCACCGCCGTCGCCAATCCCTTCGGCAAGGGCCCGCTCGACCACATGCTGTGCTGCGGCCCCGGCGCGCCCGGCGAACACGACCCGCTCGCCGCCGTTCTGCCCGGCAACGCCGGCGACTCCACGCTGCCCGCCCGCCACGAGCGCCGCCTCCCCGGCGCGCGCCCCGCCGGCTCCGCCGAACCCGCGCCCGCATCTGCCGCCGCGCCCGCCAACCGCCCGCCGATCCTCCGCGTCCCGGGTCCGCCGCTCGCCGCACTCGACCAGCCGCTCGTCCGCCAGGCCGGCTACGCCAAAATCGGTTTCAGCCAGCTCGCCGGCTTCGACTTCACCCCGCCGCCGCAGCCGCTCGCCCCCGGCGCCCAGGTCCCCGACGTCCTCGCCCAGGTCCCCGCCGCCATCCGCAAACTCGACGGCGAGAAGGTCGTGCTCACCGGCTTCATGCTGCCCACCAAACTCGAGGGCGGCCTCGCCACGGAATTCTTTTTCCTCAGCAGTTCCCAGCTCTGCTGCTACGGCACCATGCCCGCCGTCAACGACTGGATCGTCGTCAAGATGGCCAAAGAAGGTCTGCCCCCGGTCCAGGATGTCCCCGTCGCCCTCGCCGGCCGCCTCCGCGTCCGCGCCCAGTGGACCGACGGCTTTCTCACCAGCCTCTACGCCCTCGACGGCGACGGCCTCCTCAAAATCAAAGACTGACACCTCGCCCTCCGCCGCCCTCCGCTCTCAGCTCTAGCCTCTCAGCTCTCAGCCCTGCCCTGTTTCGTCACCCGCATGATTCCCGTCACCGTCCTCACCGGCTTCCTCGGCGCCGGCAAAACCACGCTCCTCAACCGTATCCTCACCGAACACCACGGCAAAAAACTCGCCGTGATCGAAAACGAATTCGGCGAGGTCGGCGTCGACCACCAGCTCGTCATCCAGAGCGAGGAAGAACTCTTCGAGATGAACAACGGC
>JBILLY010000741.1:0-3222 GCA_044375835.1 Opitutaceae bacterium | reverse complement strand
GGGCGGTGTCGGTTTTGGCGAGGGCGCCGCTGACGAGGGCGTTGATGGGCACCCAGTCGTTGAGGCTGAAATCGCCGGAGACGACGCGCTCGCTGCCGAGGTGCTGGTTGCCGCTGACGATGAGGTAGGCCTTCCAGACGCGGGCGACGCCGCCCTTGGCTGCGTCGTAATCGCCGGGTTTGCCGAGCTGGGCGAGGAACTTGATCAGGTCGAGGCGCTCCTCGGGGAGGAGGGAATCGAGCAGGCCGGCGGGCATGAGGGAGCCGATGCCGGTGCGGCGGGCGATGTTGCGGACGGGGATGGAGATTTCCTGGTTGGCGGCGTTGCGCAGGAAAACCTCGGTCTCGGATTCGCGCGCGACCATGCCGCTGTGTTCCTGGCCGTCCTTGGTGGCGATGAGGACGCTGTGGTAGCCCTCTTTGATCTTCGCGTTGGGGTTGAGCAGGGCCTCGACGAGGTAATCGGTGGGCGCGCTGGCGCCGATGGAGGTGAGGTCGGGGCCGAGTTTGCCGCCGACGCCGCCGATGGCGTGGCAGGCGACGCAGGCGAGTTCGCTGCGGCGGTAGAATTGTTCGCCGCGGGCGGCGTCGCCCTTGGCGAGGGCTTCGGCGGCGAGGGCCTGGAGCTGGGCGGCGGTGGGCGGCGTATCCGAGGTGCTGAGACCGGCGAGCTTGAGCAGCACGGGGACGAGGGCCTGGTGCTGGGAGCCCTCGCGGGCGGGGCGGAGGCCGGCGCGGGCGACGGCGGCGGGCAGCGTGGCCTGCGGCAGATCGGCGGCGAGCTTGGCGCCGGCACCGCGGATGCCGAGGAGGACGCGCCAGAGGGACTGCGCCTGGTCGTCGTCGGTCGTGGCTTGCAGGAGCGCGATGACGGACGGCGCGGCGGCGTTGAAGTCCAGGGCGGCGAAGGCGAGGACGGCGGCGCGGCGGACGGCGGGCGCGGTGCTGTCGGCCAGTTTCTTCAACTCGGCGACGACGCGGGGGCCGCCGATCTCGCGGAGGGCGGCGAAGACGGCGGTGCGCTCGGCGGCGGACAGTTCCGCGCGCGCGCCGGCGGAGGCGAGGGCGGGCGCGAGGGCGGCCTGTTTCCAGGCACCGGCGAGAGCGTAGGCGGCGATGCGGGTTTTCTCGGCCGGGGCGGAGAGCAGGGCGGTGAGCGCGGCGGTGTCGCCGGTGGGCTTGGCACTGCGGAGGCGGGCGGCTTCGGCGAGCGCGGCGAGGCCGCGGACGGCGACCGGCTCGGCGAGAGTGCCGGCGGCGACGAGGTCGAAGAGGCGGCGGAGCTCGGCGGGGCCGCCGGCGGTGCCGATCAGCTCGATCCAGGGGCCGGACCCGTCGCGGGGGATGCCGTTTTTGCCGAGGAGGAAGGCGATCACATCGGCGGCGACGGCGGGCTCGAGGGACTTCAGGCCGAACTCGAGTTCCTTCTCGCGGCCGGCGAGGGCCCAGGCGCCGGATTTCACGGCGGCGAGCCAGGGTTCGGCGAGGTCGTTGACGGTGAGCCAGAGGGAGAAATCGAGGAAGGGATCCATCGGGCGCGCGAGGACGGAGAGGGCGAGCTCGGCGGCGCGGGCGGTGCCCTGTTTGGCAAGCGCGCGGAGGGCTTCGACGCGGACGCGGCCGGAGGTGTCGGCGACGAGTTGCTCGAGTTTCGGCAGGGCGCCGGCGACCGGCAGCGCGCGGGTGGCGGCGGCGCGGACGCGGGCGTCGGCCGAGGCGACGAGACGATCGTGCAGCGGGGCGGGCGTGTCGCCGAAAGCTTGATACAGCCAGAGGGCGGCGAGGCGGGAGCGGTCGTCGGGGCGGGCGGCGGTCCAGGCGTCGAGGTCGGCGCGGACCTTGGCGGCGCCGCGCTCGACGAGGACGCGGCGGGCGTGCTCGAGGTGCCAGCCGGAGGGGCTGACGAGGTGGTCGAGGAGGGCGGGGTTGGGAAGGGCGGTGAGGTCGACGCGCGGGAGCGGTTTCGCGCCCTTGGGCGCGACGCGCCAGATGCGGCCGTGGGCCTTGTCGCGCCGGGTGTCGCGGAAATCGACCTCGCCGTGCTGGATGATGGGGTTGCTCCAGTCGGCGAGGTAGAGGGCGCCGTCGGGGCCGTGGCGGATGTCGATGGGGCGGAAGGCGTCGGCGGTGGTGCGAACGACGTCGGGCATTTCCTTGGCGAGGTAGCCGGAGCCCTGGTCGGAGAGTTTGTAGCGGACGATGCGGTGGGCGCGGAAATCGGCGGTGACGGTGTCGCCCTGCCACTCGGGCCCGAAGAGCGGGCTGCGGATGATCTCGAGGCCGCAGTATTTCGGGGAGGCGCCGGGGGTGACGCTCTGGAGGACGCGGCGGAAGGGGGCGAGGGTCTGGTAGGTGGCGCCGGGGATGGCCCAGTTGACGCCGAAGCCGCCGGCGCCGTCGGTGACGAAGGACTGGCCGTAGTCGTCGATCTGGTGGCCCCAGGCGTTTACCCAGCCGCGATACATGATCTCCATGCGCTGGTCGCGCGGGTCGAAGCGGAAGATACCGCCGGCCTTGAGGCGGACGACGCCGTGGGGCGTCTCGGCGTCGGTGCGGGTGTAGACCGACTGGTTCATGTAGAGATGGCCGTCGACGCCCCAGCGGAGGGTGTGGAGATTGTGGTGGGTGTCCTCGACGCCGAAGCCGCTGAGGAGCGTGCGGCGGAAATCGGCCTTGCCGTCGCCGTCGGTGTCGCGGAGGTGGAGCAGTTCGGTGCTCTGGGCGACGATGACGCCGTCGCCGCTGACCTCGAGGCCGGTGGGTATGAGCAGACCGTCGGCGAAGACGGTGGCCTTGTCGGCGCGGCCGGCGCCGGTGGTGTCTTCGAGGATGATGATTTTGTCGGTGGCGGCCTGGCCGGGTTCGATTTGCGGATACAGCTCGGAGCCGGCGATCCAGAGGCGGCCGCGAGCGTCCCAGTTCATCTGGATCGGCTTGTTGAGCATCGGATTCTCCGCCCAGAGGGAGATCTCGAGGCCGTCCGCGACTTCGAAGACGGGGTGGGGCTGCGGGGTGAAGACGAGGTTCTTGTTGCCGACGCGGCGGGGGATTTCGGGGACGTTGGCCGGCCGGAGGGCGCGGAGGGCGGCGATGCGTTTTTCCTCGGCGGCGATGTGTTCGTCGAACTGGAGGACCTCGGCGGCGTTTTTGCCCTGCTCGCGTTTCCGGAAGCCGAAAATGTACGCCATGTTCGCGGGGCGGGAACGGTGGAAGAACCACTCGT
>JBILLY010000740.1:0-3223 GCA_044375835.1 Opitutaceae bacterium | reverse complement strand
GGAAAGGGGGAAAGAAGAAACGGGGGGGCGGAAAAGGCGGAAGGGGCGGAAAAGGCGAAAGGCGAAAGGCGGAAGGCGGAAGGGGGGAGCCGGAAAATTGGGAAAGCGGGAAAAGAAGAAATTGGGAAACGGAGAGGCGGGGGCGGAGAAGGCGAAAGGCGAAAGGCGGAAGGCGGAAGGCGGGAGGCGCCGGGCGGGTTATTCGAGGTAGCGGAAGTCGATGCTCGCGAAGAGGGCTTGGTAGAGCTGGGTCCAGGCGTCGGGTTCGCCGGTGGCGAGGAAGTCGAGGGCGAGGGCGCGCTCACGGTCGGTCGGGGCGCGGCCGAGGGCGGTGCGGTAGAGGTGGTCGAGGCGGACGGCGTCGCGGGCGTCGGTGAAGTCGCGCTGGAGGCGGGCGGCGGCGTGCTGCGCCTGCTCGATCATCCACGGGTGGTTCATCAGGAAGAGCGACTGCGGGGCGACGGTGGTGACGTGGCGCTGGCCGATGGGGGCGTTGACGTCGGCGAAATCGAAGGCCTCGAAGAGGTCGAGGCGGCGGTTGCGGAAGGCGGGCGTGTAGACGCTGCGGCGCGTGTCGGCGTAGACGAACGTGTATTCGCTGCCGGGGGCGGGGGCGTCGGCTTTGGCGCCGAAGTTGGGGCCGCCGAAGGCGAGGTCGAGGCGGCCGGCGGTGTGGAGAATGGTGTCGCGGATCTCTTCGGCTTCGAGGCGGCGGCGGCGGGCGTGGGAGTAGAGGCGGTTGTCGGGATCGAGGCGGGCGGCGTCCGGCGTGGGCGCGGCGGAGAGGGCGTAGGCGCGGGAGAGGACGATGGAGCGGACGAGCTGTTTCATCGACCAGCCGTCGGCGACGAAGCGGCCGGCGAGGTGGTCGAGCAGCGCCGGGTGCGAGGGCGGTTCGCCGGTGGTGCCGAAGTTTTCGAGGGTGCGGACGAGGCCGGCGCCCATGAGCCAGGCCCAGACGCGGTTGACGGTGACGCGGGCGGTGAGCGGGTGGCGCGGGTCGGCGATCCAGTCGGCGAGTTCGCGGCGGCCGCTCTCGGCGGCGGGGAAGGCCGGGGTGTCGGCGAAGGCGGCGACGCTGAGGAAGCCGCGCGGGACTTTGGCGCCGAGCTGGCGGGCGATGCCGCGTATCCGGATTTCGGTGTCGCCGATCTCGCCGGCGGCTTCGCGCACGCTCATGGCGAGTTCGCGCTTGGGGCCGGCGGCGACGAGTTTCTTGAGATCGGCCTCGAGGCGGCGGAGCTCGAGGGTGGCTTCGCGGGCGGCGGGATCGGCGGGGAGGGCGGCGACGGCGGCGGCTTTTTTCGCGGCCTTCTTCGGACCGTCGGCGGTGCCGGCGAGGACGGCGGCGGGAGCGGCGGGCTCGGCGGGGAGGAGCTGCAGCGCGTCGACGATGACGAAGCCGTCGGTGCCCTCGGTGGAGACGAGGATGTAGCCCTGGCCCTCCTGTTCGAAGCGATAGGTGCCGAGGCTGACGAAGTGGCCGTCGAGGGGCGGGCGTTCGCGCTGGTTGACGACGACGACCGTTTCGCCGTCGGCGTGGAGGAGGGTGACGGGGACGTTGGAGGCGCGGTTGGGCTGCGGGGTGTAGGCGAGGCGGACCTCGTAGCGGCCGGTGCGCGGAATCGCGGGCGTGAATGTGACGGTTTTCTGGCCTTTGCCCTCGTTGTTGTCGGTGAGGTAGCCGGCGCCGAGGTAGGTTTTGACCGTGGTGGAGACTTTCCAGTCGCCGACGATTTTCCCCTGCTGGTCGTCGCTGACGAGGCCGGGGAGGGAGGCGAGCGTGACGGCTTGGGCGGGAGTCGCGGCGGCGGCGCCGGCGACGAGTTTGAGGGCGGCGATTTTTTTCTCGAGGGCGGCGACCTCGGCGGTGTGGGCGGCGAAGCGGGCGGCGTCGGCGGCGGGGGAGGGGAGCTCGGCGTCGACCCAGCGGGCGACGTTGTCGGTGTAGTTGTGGAGCGTGTGGGTGCTGCGGAAAATGCCGGCGAGCGCGTAGTAGTCGCGCATCGGGACGGGGTCGAACTTGTGGTCGTGGCAGCGGGCGCAGCCGAGTGTCATGCCGAGGAAGGCCTTGCCGAGGGTGTCGAGCTGTTCGTCGACGACGTCCATGCGGAGCTGGTCCTTGTTTTGCTCCTCGTAGTTGGTGGGGCCGAGGGCGAGGAAGGCTGTGGCGGTGACCTGGCGGCGGCGGTCCTCGGGGGTGGGCGCGGGGAGGAGGTCGCCGGCGAGTTGCTCGCGGATGAAGGTGTCGAAGGGGAGGTCGCGGTTGAAGGCGTCGATGACGTAGTCGCGGTAGCGCCAGGCGTCTTTGAAAACCAAGGTGCGGCCGCCGCCGCTGGATTCGGCGAAGCGGGCGAGGTCGAGCCAGCGGCGGCCCCAGCGCTCGCCGAAATGCGGGGAGGCGAGGAGGCGATCGACGGCGGCGCGGAGGGCGGCGTCGGGCGCGCGGGCGTGGTCGCGGACGAAGGCGGCGGTCTCGTCGGGCGAGGGCGGGAGGCCGGTGAGATCGTAGCTGAGGCGGCGCAGGAGCGCGGCGGCGGGGGCGTCGGGCGCGGGCGGGAGTTGTTTCTCGGTCCAGGCGGCGGCGAGGAAGCGGTCGAGGTCGGTGCGCGGCCAGGCGCGGAGCGCGGCGGGGGCGCCGGCGAGGTCGGGGACGGCGGGCGTGGTGCGCGGGCGGAAGGACCAGAAATTGCGGCCCTCGGCGACGGACATGCCGGAGGATTTTTTGGCGGCGGGGTCGGCGGCGGTGCCGGCGAGGTCGGCGGCGGTGGGCGCGGGGGCGGGAGCGCCGCGGCGGATCCACTCTTCGAGCAGGGAAACCTCTTCCTTGGGGAGGGCGGACTTCGGCGGCATGGGCTCGAAGTCGAGGCCGGTGTAGCGGATGGCTTTGACGAGCGGGCTGGCGTCGACGTTGCCGGGGATGACGGCGGGGCCGGAGTCGCCTCCGGTGAGCCAGCCGTGGGCGGAGTCGAGGCGGAGGCCGGCTTTGATCTTGTGCTCGGGGGCGTGGCACTCGGAGCAACGCTGGATCAGGAGCGGGCGGATTTTCTTCTCGAAAAATTCGAGGTCGGCGGGGCTGGCGGGGGCGGGGGACCGGGTGCTCGCGGCGGCAGCCGGAGTCGCGCGGACAGCGGGCGCGGCGAGCGCGGCGCCGAGGAGGGCGACGGAAAGCCACGCGGTGAAGCGGCGTGGCACGACGCGCGGGAGGGCGAGGAGGGAGGGG
>JBILLY010000738.1:0-3230 GCA_044375835.1 Opitutaceae bacterium | reverse complement strand
CTGCCCAACATCGATTTCCCCACCATCGTCGTCAGCGCCAACCTCCCCGGCGCCACCCCCGAGACGATGGCCTCCGCCGTCGCCACCCCGCTCGAGCAGCAATTCTCCACCATCGCCGGCATCGACTCGATGACGTCGACCAGCTCCCTCGGCAGCACGTCGATCACGCTCACGTTTGCCCTCAGCCGCAGCCTCGACGCCGCCGCCCAGGACGTGCAGGCCGCCATCGCCGCCGTCCAGCGCCGCCTGCCGTCGGACATGCCCGCCCCGCCGTCCCTGCGGAAAACCAATCCCGCCGACCAACCCGTCGTCTGGCTCGCGCTCAGCTCGCCCACGCTCCCGCTGTCCGTGGTCGACGAATACGCCCAGACCCACCTCGCCCAGCGCATCTCCACTGTCGAGGGCGTCGCCCAAGTCCAGATCTTCGGCGGCCAGAAATACGCCCTGCGCGTCCAGCTCGACCCCCGCGCCCTCGCCGCCCAGGGCCTCACCCTCGAGGAAATCCGCGCCGCCCTCGCCACCCACAACGTCAACCTCCCCACCGGCATCCTCGACGGCAACCAGCAGGCCATGACCGTCGTCGCCAGCGGCCAGCTCGCCGGCACCGCCGAGTTCAGCCGGATCGTCGTCGCCTACCGCAACGGCGCCCCCGTCCGCCTCGGCGAGATCGCCCGCGTCATCGACAGCGTGCAGGACAACCGCATCGCCAGCTGGTTCTACGACAAGGACGGCGGCCACCGTGCCATCGGCCTCGGCGTCCAGCGCCAGCCCGGCACCAACACCGTCGACGTCGTCCGCCGCGTCCGCGCCCTCCTCCCCGCCTTCCGCGCCCAGCTCCCGGCCTCCGTCAAACTCGAGGTCATGTTCGACCGCTCCGTCACCATCCACGAATCCGTCGAGGACGTGAAGTTCACCCTCGTCCTGTCCATCGCGCTCGTGGTCCTCGTGATCTTCCTCTTCCTCCGCACGCTCACCGCCACGATCATCCCCAGCATCGCGATCCCGATGGCCCTGCTCGGCACTTTCGTCGCGATGTATTTCGCAGGCTACACGATCGACAACCTCTCGCTGCTCGCCCTCACCCTCTCCGTCGGCTTCGTCGTCGACGACGCCATCGTCGTCCTCGAAAACATCGTCCGCTACATCGAGAAGGGACTCCCCGTGCGCGAGGCCGCCTTCAAGGGCGCCGGTGAGATCGGTTTCACCATCCTGTCGATGACGCTCTCGCTCGTCGCCGTCTTCATCCCGGTGCTCTTCATGAGCGGCCTCGTCGGCCGCCTGCTCCACGAATTCGCCGTCACCATCACCGCCTCGATTTTGGTCTCCGGCCTCGTCTCGCTCACGCTCACACCGATGCTGTGCAGCCGCTTCCTCAAGCCGCACCGCGCCGGCGGCGAACCGCACAACGCCTTCTACCGCGCCATGGAGCGCTTCTTCGACGGCATGCTCAGCCTCTACGAGCGCACCTTGGCCGTCGCCCTCCGCTTCCGCCTCGCGACCGTCGCCGTCGCGCTCCTCATGGTCGTCCTCACGGTTGTCGTCGGCCGCATCTTGCCCACCGGCTTCATCCCGACCGACGACACCGGCCAGATCCTCGCGCCGACCGAGGCCGCGCAGGACATTTCCTTCGCCGAGATGATCCGCCACCAGCAGGCCGGCGCCGCCATCGTTGCCGCCCACCCCGCCGTCGAATCGTTCATGTCGTCCATCGGCGCCGGCGGCTCCATCACCGCCACCAGCAACCAGGGCCGCTACTTCATCAAACTCAAACCCCGCGCCGAACGCGCCCACGCCGCCGTCGTCGCCCAGGAACTCCGCCGCCAGCTCGCCGCCGTCCCCGGCCTCCGCGCCTTTCCCCAGCTCCTCCCGCCCATCCGCCTCGGCGGCACAATCTCCAAGGCCCTGTATCAGTTTACCTTGTTCGGCAGCGACCTGAAGGAACTCTACGCCGCCGCCCAGGCCATGGAGGCCAAGATGCGCGGCCTCGACGGCCTCCAGGACGTCAACTCCGACCTCCAGATCGCCAACCCCCAGCTGCGCGTCGAGATCAAGCGCGACCGCGCCGCCGCCCTCGGCATCACCCCCGCGCAGATCGAGGACACCCTCTACAGCGCCTACGGCTCCCGCCAGGTCTCCACCCTCTACACACCGACCAACCAATACTTCGTCATCATGGAGCTCGCCCCGGAGTTCCAAAAAAATCCCGAAGCGCTCTCGCTCCTCTACCTGCGCGGCAAATCCGGCAAACCCGTCCCGCTCGACACCGTCGCCGAACTCAAACGCGAAATCGGCCCGCTCACCGTCAACCACCTCGGCCAAGTCCCCGCCGTCACGATCAGTTTCAACCTCCGTCCCGGCTACGCCCTCGGCGAAGCCACCGCCGCCATCGAGGCACTCGCCCGCACGAGCCTGCCCGGCTCCGTCAGCTCCGCCTTCCAGGGCTCCGCCCAGGCCTTCGCCTCCTCCATGCAGGGCCTCGGCCTCCTGCTCATCATGGCCGTCCTCGTGATCTACATCGTGCTCGGCATCCTCTACGAGGACTTCATCCACCCGATCACGATCCTCTCCGGCCTGCCCGCCGCCACCTTCGGCGCGCTCATCACGCTCTGGCTCTTCAAAGAGGAGCTCAACGTCATGGGCTACGTCGGCATCTTGCTCCTCCTCGGCATCGTGAAAAAGAACGCCATCATGATGATCGATTTCGCCCTCGCCGCCCGCAGCGCCGGCGAGACCTCCCCCGAAAAGGCCATCGTCCAGGCCTGCCTCGTGCGCTTCCGCCCGATCATGATGACGACCTTTGCCGCCCTCGCCGCCGCCGTGCCCATCGCGCTCGGCCTCGGTGCCGGCGCCGACTCCCGCCGCCCGCTCGGCCTCGCCGTCGTCGGCGGCCTCGTCGTGTCGCAGCTGCTCACGCTCTACATCACGCCGGTGATCTACATCTACCTCGACAAGTTCACCGCTGGCGCCCGCCGCCGCTTCGCCCAAAGCGAAGCCGCCGCCGGCAGTCCGGACACCGCGCTGGCGAAATAACGCGCCCCGCCGCGACTCGCCCGACGTCGCTTTCGCCGGACGGATCGGCGCAAAAACCGACGCATCGGCTCCGCCGTTTTCTTTGTCGTTCCCGGGCCTCCGCCCCAATGGTGCAGGCTAATATACCATCTTCGAACCTTTTTTGGAACCCCCCAGTCTCTGGAACAGGTATCCCCGGCACTATCCCCACGTGAGGACAC
>JBILLY010000045.1:0-13296 GCA_044375835.1 Opitutaceae bacterium | reverse complement strand
GTCGACGATGTAGCGGACGGGGGCTTCGGCGAGGCCGCTGAGGGCGGCGTTTTCGCGGCACCATTTGACCATGCCTTCGGCGGCGTCGACGTGGGTCACGCTGGCGCCGGCCTTGGCGGCGGCGACAGTGGCGGCGCCGGTGTAGCCGAAGAGATTGAGGACGGAGACCTCGCGGCCGGCGGCGCGGGCGGTTTTGATTTTGGCGGCGAACCACTCCCAGTTGACGGCCTGTTCGGGGAAGAGGCCGGTGTGTTTGAACGAGGTGGGGTGGATCTTGAAGGTGAGACCGAGGGAGTCGTAGCGGAGTTTCCACGAGTCCGGCAGCGGCCGGCGGAACTCCCACTTGCCGCCGCCCTGTTCGCTGCGGTGATAAAAGCCGTCCCAGTTCTCCCAGCGGGCGCCGGGCTCGCGTTGGTGGCGGGGCCAGATGATCTGGGGGTCGGGCCGGACGAGGGTGACATCGCCCCAGCGTTCCTGTTTCAGGCCGTCGCCGCACTCGAGCAACTGGTAGTCGCGCCAGCGGTCGGCGACGATGAGGGCGGGGCGGGCGACGGTGGCGGACATGGATGGCGGAGGGCGGGAGGCAAGGGGGCGCGCGGGGGCGTGTCGAGTCGCGGTTCGGTGCCGGGCGAGCTTCGTGTTTCTGCCCATGGGCGGGCCCGGTCGGTAGGTTTGACTACGCGGGGGGCAACCCCCAGAGACGACCCTTCGTATCCAAAACCCATGAAGAAAAACCAACTCCTGCGGGCCCTCACGGCCCTTTTCGCCGGCGCGGCGCTCCTCGGCCGGCTGTCGGCCGATGTGGTCGAGGTCAAAGGCGGTGCACGCATCGTCGGCAAAGTTTCCAAGATCGACGGCGGCTCGGTGGTCGTCGCGACCGACTACGCCGGCTCGATCACGATCAAGCAGAGCGAGGTCGTGAGCATCGCGACGGACGGGCCGGTGGCGGTGCGTTTGGCGAGCGGCACGCGGATCGACGGCAAGGTCTCCGCGGGCGGGTCGGCCGGGGCGATCCAAGTCACCGGTTCCGACGGCGTGATCAACACCACCGTCGACAAGGTCGCCTCGTCCTGGGCGGCCGGCGGCAAGGACCCGCAGATCGTCGCGCTCGACCGCGGTTGGGCCTACGAGGCGGCCGTCGACGTGAGCGGCAAGAACGGGAACCGGAGCCAGCTCGGCACGGCGGCGAGCCTGCGCGCGACGCTGAAGGGCGTGTCCGACACGCTGCAATTCTACACGGCCTACGACCGTCAGGTGACGGACGGCCAGAAGTCGGCGGACCAGTTCAAGGCCGGCTCCGACTACCAGAGCAATTTCTCGGGCAAGAACTCGTGGTATGTGCGCGACGAGGGTGGTTTCGACCGCATCAAGGACATCGAACTCTACAACGTCGCCGCCGCCGGTATGGGCTACGACTTCATCAAGGCCGCAAAGCAGACGCTCACGGGCCGCCTCGGTCTCTCGTTCCGCTATGAAGGTTACCGCAACCCGCGGACGACCGACGTGAAGAGCGCCGGTCTCGACTTCGGCTTCGCCCACCGGCTCGAGCTGGCGAACTCGCTGCTCGTGAATCGCCTCGCGGTCGTCCCGGCCTTCGAGGA
Source organism: Opitutaceae bacterium (assembly GCA_044375835.1). GTDB lineage: Bacteria > Verrucomicrobiota > Verrucomicrobiia > Opitutales > Opitutaceae > ER46. The sequence continues at coordinate 11,695 of JBILLY010000045.1, read as the reverse complement.
CTTCGGCAACTACCGGCTCACGCACGAGAGCTTCTACGAGCTCCCGCTGGCTGCCCCGAGCTGGAAGCTCCGCCTCGGCGTGGCCAACGACTACAACAGCCAGCCCGGCCGCGGCGTGGAGAAGATGGACACCTCCTACTTCACCCGTCTCGTGCTGAACTGGCGCTGAGCCGGCTCCGCACCTCCTACGTGCGACGCGCGGCCGTGGCGGCCGACGGCGCGCCGAACGATCGATCGCAAAAACGCCCGCGGCCGCACCGGCCGCGGGCGTTTTGCGTTTGCGCCCTTTTCCGGCTTCGTGCGTCTCTCTGTCCCCCATGATCAAGACACGTGTCCTGCCCCTTCTCGTGTTGGCCGGTCTCTGCGCGCCCCTCGTGGCGCTCCGCGCCGCCTCCGCGACCGACGTCAAAGTCACCCCTGCCGACGGCCGCGTGCGCGTCGAGGTCGGCGGTTCGCTCTTCACCGAGTATGTTTACGCCGGCGGACCCAAGCCCTACTGCTATCCCGTGCTGGCGTCCGACGGCACCGAGATGATGCGGCACTTCCCGATGAAGGGCAAAGGCGGCGTGCCCGGAGAGGTCGAGGACCACCCGCACCACCGCTCGCTGTGGTTCACGCACGGCGCGGTCAACGGCATCGATTTCTGGGCCGAGAGCGAACTCGGCAAGCCCGGTCAGACCAAGCAGGGCACGATCACGGGCGAACTCGTTTCGGCCAAGGTCGTCGGCGGCGTCGGCGAGATCCGCTCCCGCAACCAGTGGGTCGGCCCGGACGGCACGGTGCACTGCACCGACGAGACCGTGATCCGCTTCCGCGGCCTGGCCGACGGCAGCCGCCTGCTCGACTACGAGGTCACGCTCAAGGCGCCGGCCGGCAAGCCGGTGGTCTTCGGCGACACCAAGGAAGGTTCGATGGCGATCCGCGTGCCGCTCTGGATGACGCCGCCGCACAGCTATTCCGGCGCCGACAAGAAGCGCGTGAAGCACGAGGGCCAGGGCAAGATCGTCAACGCCGAGGGCATCACCAACGACGCCGCCTGGAGCAAGCGCTCGACCTGGGTCGACTACCACGGGCCGAAGAACGGGAAGACCTACGGCGTCGCGATGTTCGACCACCCGAAGAACCCGCGCCACCCGACGTGGTGGCACGTGCGCTCCTACGCGCTCTTCGCCGCGAATCCCTTCGGCAAGCACGACTTCGAGCCCGAGCACAAAGCCAACCCCAAGGCCGGCGACCTCACCATCGCGGCCGGGCAGAGCGTGACCTTCCGCTGGCGCTTCTACTTCCACCAGGGCGACGAAAAAGCCGCCAAGGTCGCGGAGCAGTTCGCCGCCTACGCGGCCGGCAAGTAACGCCGTCGCCCGCTTCCGGTGCGCCGACGCGGCCGGCCCGCGCGTCGCACCGTCCCGTTCTTTTCGGTTGGATTCTGTTTCGCCCCCTCGAAACGCCCGGCGCGGGCCGCCGCCCATCGCTGCTCCCGCCACGCCCGCACCTTTCGCCCCAAACTCCCCCGCCATGCCGCTGCATATCGAACACCTCACCCGCCGCGCGTTCCTGCGCACGTCGGCCGTCGCCTCCGCCACCGCCGCGCTCACCGCCCGTTCCTGGGCGCAGGTTGCCGGCGCCAACTCCGATATCCGCGTCGCCGTCGTCGGCCTCAACGGCCGCGGCAAAGCCCACCTCGGCAGCCTCGCGCGGGTGAAGGGCGTGCGCGTCGTCGCGCTCTGCGATTGCGACACCGCCGTCCTGGAAAAGACCAAGGCGATGACCGTCGACGGCCAGCAGCCCTACGCCGGCGTGCGCACCTATGTCGACCTGCGCGACCTGCTCGCGGCGCCGGATATCGACGCGATCACGATCGCGACGCCCAACCACCTGCATTCGCTCCAGGCCGTCTGGGCGGTGCAGGCGGGCAAGGATGTCTACGTGGAGAAACCCGTTTCGCACAACGTCTGGGAAGGCCGCCAGCTGGTCGCCGCCGCGGCGAAGCACAAGCGCGTCGTCCAATGCGGCACGCAGGTGCGCTCCGGTGCGGGTTTGCAGGAAGCGGTCGCGTGGGTGCGGGGCGGCGCGCTCGGCAAGATCACGGCCTCGCGCGGCTTCTGCTACAAGAGCCGCCCGAGCATCGGGAAAACGGATACCGCGCAGCCCGTGCCGGCGACGGTGAACTACGATCTCTGGTGCGGCCCCGCGCCCAAGGCCGAGCTCCGCCGCAAGCGGCTGCACTACGACTGGCACTGGGTGCACGTCACGGGTAACGGCGACGTCGGCAACCAGGGCATCCACCAGATGGACGTCGCGCGCTGGTTTCTCGGCGAGACCGGGATGCCGCGCCGCACGCTCAGCATCGGCGGTCGCCTCGGTTACACGGACGACGGCGACACGCCCAACACGCAGGTCGTGATCCACGACTACGCGACGGCGCCGTTGATCTTCGAGGTGCGCGGTCTGCCCGGCCAGCCCGGGGCCGGTGGGGGCGAGGGCGGCGGCAAACGCAGCGGGATGGACCAGTATCGCGGCGTCTCGGTCGGCAACGTAGTCGACTGCGAGGGCGGCTACGTGATGACGGCGAGCTACTTTTCCGCCACGGCCTACGACAAGGCGGGCAAGGTGGTGAAAGAGTTCAAGGGCAGCGACCGCCACATGCAGAACTTCATCGACGTGGTGCGCAGCCGGAAGTTCGCGGACCAATACGGCCCGATCGAGGACGGCCACCTCTCGAGCGCGCTCTGCCATCTGGGCAACATCTCGCACGTGCTGGGGAAAGCCGCCGCGCCCGACGCGCTGCGCGAGAAAATCAAGGGCGACGCCGCGCTCGCCGAGGCGCACGGCCGGATGGTCGAGCACCTGAAAGTCAACGGCGTCGACCTCGGCCGCACGCCGTTGACGCTCGGCGTGCCGCTGATGATCGCACCGGGCAAGGAGCACTTCACCGGCGAGTTTGCGGCACAGGCCAATCCGTTGCTCACCCGCGCGTATCGCGCGCCTTTCGTGGTGCCGCAGATCGCGTGACGCGCGGCCGACGCGCCGCCGAGAGTGGCGGCGACCGGCGGGATTGCGCGGGCAATCGAGGGGAAGGCGGCGGTCGCAGGGTAGGGCGGGGACGCCTCGCCCTACCGTTGCCGCCGTGGACGGGTAAGTGCCCGCGAACGACCGGCCGGACCCACCGCCGGCCGCGCAACTCCCGCTCGCCGGCTGCGTCCTTGCGTGCGAGTTTTGCTCCGTTCGCGGCGGACGTGTCGCCTGCCCGCTCCCCGTCGTCGCGATTTTCGCCCATGTTTCGCACTTTCCTTCCGTCACGCCCGGTCGCTTGGGCCGCTTTGCTCGCGGGCTCCGCGCTTGTGCCGCCGTGCGCCGGCGCGGCGGAGGATGCGCGGGCGGCGGTGGCGCTGCCGCCCTTCATCGTCGAGGAGTTGGCGAAGGGGCCGCCGTGGCGCTACGGCGAGGCGATGGGCTTCGAGGTGTTGTCGCGCTGCGGGGACGCGACGACGCGGCGGGTGGTCGACGCGCATTTCCAGCTGCACTCGCTGCTCGGCGAGATCTTGCCGCCGGCGCTGCGGGTCGCGTTTTCGGTGCGGCCGGCGCTCGTGCTTTACGATGAGGAACTGCAGCCGGCGGCCTCGCAGGAAGTGATCCGGCAGATGCTGAAGACGCAGCCGGCGACGGCCGACACGGACTTGCTCGCGATGGCGGGCGGCGGTTTCCGCGGGCGCGGGGCGGTGCCGGAAGCGACGCCAGCGCGGCGCTACAGTTTTTCGCCCAATCTCCGGCTCTGGGACCGCGACTCGATGACGGTCTTCATGATCGTGCGGCGCGACGATTTCGACGGCGACCGCCTGGCGCTGACGCACGACTACATCTCGTTCATGGTGAAGAGCCGCGTGCCGACGCTGCCGCCGTGGTTCGGGGTGGGCTTTTTGGCGTTCTACCGGCAGGTGAAGTTCGACGGCGGACGGCTGGAGGTCGATCCGCTGGAGTGGATCTCGCGGGTGCAGACGGAGGCCCTGAAGGCGGACCCGAAGACGGCGGTGCCGGTGCCGCCGCTCGGGGATTTTCTGGCGTTGCGCATGTCGCCGGTGCCGGCGCCGCACGCGGTGGAACCGATGAAAGTGTGGGCGGCGCAGGCGGAGTTGTTCGTGCGCTGGGGGCTCGACGCGGAGAAACAGACGCTGCGGCCGGCGTTCTGGCGGTTTGTCGAGCGCTGCGCCGTGGAGTCGCCGAGCGAGGCGCTGTTCCGCGAGTGCTTCGGGTTCGATTTCGCGGCGGCGCAGACGCAGCTCGCGGCGTATCTCGCGACGGCGGTGCGGCGGGGGCCGCGCTTTGAGCCGGCGCGGCGGCCGAAGTTGCCGGCCTGGGAACTGCGCAACGCGAGCGACGTGGAGATCGCGCGGATCAAGGGCGACATGGAGCGGCTCGAGGTGCCCTACGTGAAAAACCTCTCGGCCGAGCTGGCGCCGAAGTATCTCGAGCAGGCGCGCCGCACGCTGCGCCGGGCCTATGACCGCGACGCGCGGGAGCCGGGCCTGCTGGCGGTGATGGGTCTCTGCGAGGTCGACGGCGGCAATGACGCCGGGGCGCACGAGTTGCTGGAGTCGGCCGCGCGGCTCGGCCCGCTGCGGCCGCGGGCCAACTACGAACTCGGGCGGCTGCGGCTTGCCGCGGCGCGGGCCGCGGCCGGTGCGCCGGACGGCAGACTCAGCGTGAACCAGACGGCCGAGGTGCTGCAGCCGCTCTTCGCCGCGCGGCAGGGCGAGCCGCCGCTGCCGGAAGTCTACGAGGCGATCGCGGACACGTGGGCGGCGACGAGCGCCACGCCGACGCGCGGACACCTCGCGGTGCTCGACGAAGGCGTGCGCTTGTTTCCGCGGCGATTGCCGCTGGTGTTTCGCGCGGCGGAGCTGAATTTGAAGCACGGATACGGCGAGGTGGCGGCGACGTATGCGGACATCGCGGATCGGCTGGCGACGCCGAGCGGCGAGGAGCGCGAGCGGGTGGCCGCGTTGCGCCGGGCGCTGGGGCCGTGACGGCGCGGGCCCGCCCGGGCGGTGGCGGGTTGGTCCGAACGACCCTTGGATTCCGATCTTCCGTGCGACGGCCCGGACACAAGGTCCGACCCTACAGCCCAAAGGCTTCGGGCGGTTGGCGTTTTCCTCCGCCCGCTCAGCGGCGGTGTTTCAGGAGCCAGGCGTAGAGGTCCGGGTTCTCGTAGGTCTCGGTCCAGGAGTCGTGCTTGGCTTCGGGATACACGGTGAACTGCAGATCGGTGACGCCGGCGGTTTTGAGCGCGGCGACCATCTGCTCCGATTCGGCGAGCGGGACGGAGGTGTCCTTGGCGCCGTGAAAGACCCAGACGCCGAGCGAGGTGAGTTCGGCCTTTTTCACCCGGGCGATGCGGCGCACGACGCTGGGCTCGCCGCCGCCGCAGATGGGAACGATGGCGGCGAAGCGGCCCGGGTTGCGCATCGCGTAGCTCCAGGTGCCGTAGCCGCCCATGCTCAGGCCGGTGAGGTAGAGGCGCGAGGCGTCGACCTTGTGCGTGGCGACGATCTCGTCGACGAGGGCGCCGACGGCGTCGTCGTCCCACCAGACGCCGGCGGGGCACTGGGGCGAGACGACGATGAAGTTCTCGCGGAGCGCGCGGGCGGCGGCTTCGCGGCGGGCGCGGGTCGCGGGTGTTTCGGGCGCGGGCGGCGGGGTGTCGGCGGCTTTGCCCTTGGCGTTGGCGGCGGGCGGGGTGGCGAGCGGGAGCGGGGCGTCGCCGTGGAGGAGTTTCGGCGGGCCGTGTTTGGCGACGAGCCAGGTGTCGGTGCCGCGTTCGCCGGAGCCGTGGAGAAACACGAGGAGCGGCCAGGTCTTGGCGGCGGTGGCGTCGTAGCCTTCGGGCAGGGCGAGCAGGTAGCGGTAGCCGACCTGTTTGCTGACCGTGCCCTGGAACGACTGGACGGTCTGGGGCGCGGCGGAAAGGGCGGCGGGGGCGAGGAGCGCGGCGCAGAGGGCGAGCGCGGCGACGGGGCGGGGGAGGTGCATGGGAAAGATGGGAAAGCGGGAAACGCGGAAGGCGAAAGGCGGAAGGCGGAAGGCGAAGAGCTGGGATGGCCCACGGAACACACGGACTACACGGAAAAGAACGTGGGGAGGGCGGTGCAGAGTGTCGATGCGACGGAGGTCTTACCACGAAATACACGAAGGACACGAAACGCAGAGGGGTGATGCGTGTGGCGTGTGAGCTGGGCTTAGTGACGAGTGAGGAGTGACGAGTGAGGAGGGGCGGGGAGGGGGAGCCGGGAGAGTGAGTGGGGGCGGCGGGGCGTCGCTGGCGGACTCGTGGGAAACCGGGAGACCGGCGACTTGGGGCAAATTTTGGTTGGCGCCGGGAGGGGCGGCGGTGCTGGTCTTGGCGGCCGCCGTGGCGGCACCACCGTGATCACGCTCTCCGTCCATACGTTGAAAAAACTCGTGCCGCTGACGATCAGCCGCGGCACGAAGACGCATTCGACGGTGTTTTGGCTGCGCTGGACGGAGGAGGGCGTGGAGGGCTGGGGCGAGATGGGGCCGCTGGCGATCGACGCGCGGCCGCAGACGGAGGAGGTGCTGCAGGCGGCGTTTGCGGCGGCGCAGGGCTGGCTCGACGGCGCGAGCGCGTGGGACCGGCTCGCGATCGAGCGGCGACTGCTGGCCGAGGGCGCGCCGTCCGCGCTCGTGGCCGGGGTGAACCTGGCGCTTTACGACTGGCTCGGCAAACGGCTCGGGCAACCGGTGTGGCGGCTGCTCGGGCTGAGCGCGGAACCGGGGCCGTTGACGTCGGTGACGATCGGCATCGCGGCGCCGGCGGCGGCGGCGGAGCGGGCGCGGCAATGGCTCGCGGTGGGCGACGTGCGGGCCTTCAAGATCAAGCTCGGGGCGCCGGCGGGCGCGGCGGCGGACCGGGCGATGTTCGAGGCGGTGCAGGCGGTGTTGCCGGCGGGCGCGCGCGTGAGCGTCGATGCCAACGGCGGCTGGGACCTCGCGACGGCGCGGGCGATGGCATCGTGGCTGGCGGAGCGCGGGGTGGATCACCTGGAGCAGCCGCTGGCGCGCGGACGCGAAGCGGAACTCGGGGCGCTGCACGACGGTTGTCCGTTGCCGGTGATCGTCGACGAGAGCTGCCGCACGAGCGACGAGCTGGCGCGGCTGGCAGGGGTCGTGGACGGCGTGAACATCAAGCTGATGAAGTGCGGCGGGATCGACGGCGCGCTGCGGATCGTGGCGACGGCGCGCGCGCACGGGCTGAAGATTTTGCTCGGTTGCTACGGCCACACGGCGCTGGCCAACACGGCGGCGGCGCAGTTGGGCGGCCTCGCCGACTACCTCGATCTCGACAGCCACCTGAACCTGGCCGACGACCCGTTCCGCGGCGCGGAGCTGCACGAAGGGCGGCTGCGTCTCGGCGCCGGGCCGGGCTTCGGCGTCGTATCCGTTTTTTCCACATGAGCACCACTCCCGCCAACGTCAGCCAGCGGCAGCGCCTGGCCATCCTGCAGCACAACGGTTTCACGACGCGCCACGGCAAGACCGGCATCTCGCTGATGCGCTACCGCGGCGACGAGATCGTGGCGGTGGTCGACCGCGAGATGGCGGGGCGCTCGTTGCGCGAGGTCAGCCGCATCCCGGGTCTGCCGGACATCACGATCGTCGGCAGCGTGCAGGAAGCGCTGGCGGCGCAGCCGACGGCGCTGGCGATCGGCATCTCGCCGAGCGGCGGCAAAGTGAAGGACGAGTGGTGGCCGGAGCTGCGGCTGGCGGCGAAGGCCGGCGTCTCGCTCTGGAACGGCTGCCACACGCCGCTCGCGGCGGACCCGGAAATCGCGGCCGCGGTGCGGCCGGGGCAGCACATCTGGGACATGCGGCGCGAGCCGGCGGGTCTGGCGACGGGCACGGGCGGGGCGCGCAAACTCGCGGCGAAGCGCGTGCTCTTCGTGGGCACGGACATGAACATCGGCAAGATGACCGCGGCGCTGGAGCTCGACAAAGCGGCGCGGGCGCGGGGTATCCGCTCGGCGTTCGTGGGCACGGGCCAAACGGGCATGATGATCGCGGGCACGGGCATGTGCCTCGACGCGGTGCGGGTCGATTTTGCGAGCGGCGCGGTGGAGGCGGAGGTCGTGAAGGCCGGCGCCGAGGCGGACGTCGTGTGGGTCGAGGGCCAGGGCTCGATGCTCAACCCGGCGTCGACGGCGACGCTGCCGCTGCTGCGCGGCACGCAGCCGACCCATCTCGTGGTGGTGCACAAGGTGGGGCTGAACACGCTGCACGCGTTTCCGCACATCACGGTGCCGCCGCTGAAGGACGTGGTGAAATTCTACGAGATGGTGGCGTCGGCCGCGGGCGTGTTTGCCCCGGCGCCGGTGATCGGCATCGCGCTCAACACCTGGGGCGTGGACGACGCGACGGCGAAGGCGGCGATCGCGGAGACGGCGGCGGCGACCGGGCTGCCGACGACGGACACGGTGCGCTACGGGGCCGACGCGATCCTGGACGTGCTGTATCCGCGGTGAGGCGCGGGTCGCGGGCGCCGCGCCGGTTCGCATCCGGTGCGCGCCGGCGGGTGGCTCAGGTGCCGTAGAGGCGGTCGCCGAAATCGCCGAGGCCGGGGAGGATGTATTTGCGGTCGTTGAGCGCGCGGTCGAGGGCGGCGGTGTGGATCGCGGTGCCGGGGTGGTGTTTTTCCACTTCGGCGACGCCTTCGGGCGAGGCGACGATGCAGACGAGCCGCACGTCCTTCGGGCCTTTGGCTTTCAAGAGGTCGAGGGCCTGCACGGCGGAGCCGCCGGTGGCGAGCATGGGGTCGACGACGAAGACGTGGCGGCCGGCGAGCGGGGGCAGTTTGCAGTAGTAGCTGCGGGCGACGGCGGTCTCGTGGTCGCGCTCGAGGCCGACGTAGCCGACGGAGACATCGGGAAAAATATCGGTGAACGGCTGCACCATGCCGAGGCCGGCGCGGAGAATCGGGACGACGACGAGCGGCTGGTGGGCGAGCACGCGGCCGGCGAGAGGCTCGAGGGGCGTCTCGATGGCCTTGGTCTCGGTCTCGATGTCGCCGGTCGACTCGATCGCGAGCAGCAGGCTGAGCTGGTAGGAGAGCGTGCGGAAGGTCGCGGGCTTGGTGGTCTTGTCGCGCAGGTGCGTGAGGATGTGCGACGCGAGCGGGTGATCGAGAATGTGGAGCGGCATGGGCGGGGCGGGAGGCGAAGTGATGAGTGGTGAGTGGCGAGTGATGAGTCGGAGGGGGCGGAAGGTGGGAGGGTGCGAAGTTGGGAAGATGAAACAGCGTCCGGCCGGCGGACTAGGGCGCGAGGGTGAGGGTGTGGCGGGCGGGGCCGGGGAGGAGCGGGGTGGGTTCGCCGCGGAGCCAGGCGGTGTGGCCGGCGAGGAAGTAGGGGGAGAGCGGGTGGCCGCTCTGGCCGCCGGGCATGTGGAAAATGCCTTCGTCCTCGCGGCCGGGCGCGACGACGAGGCGCTGGCTCACGCCGTTGGCGGGCGATTGGGAACGGGGCATGTCATGGTCGCCGGCAAGCGGATCGGCGGGCGCGGCGAGCCAGCGGCGCAGCCACGGAAAGGCGGTGGCGAGCGGGTGCTGGATGCGGGCGCGGTTGGCGTCGCCCCAGCGCGCGGTGGCGACGGTGGCGCCGGATTTCTCGATGTTGGCCACGACCTCGTCGACGGCGGCGAGCAACAGGGCGGACCAGTCGGGATACTCGGCGGCGAGCAGGTGGAGCGGTTGCGCGGCGAGGAGGGCGCGCAGGGCGGGCTCGGTGCGGAGGTCGTGCAGCTGGAAGTCGGGGTAGGCTTCGACGCAGGGGGCGAAGATCGGGGTGAAGACGCGGCGGTGCACGGCGGTGCGAAACTCGCGCACGAGGCGCTGGCCGACGGCCTCGACGGTGGCGCGGCCGTCCCACGTCTCGACCTGGGCGCGCACGGCGGCGCGCGCCGGGTGACCGGCGACGGCGGCGGGCGCGAGGGCGTCGAGGAGGATCGTGCGCCACGGCGCGAGGAAGAGGGCGCGGTCGTCGAGCTGGACGGCGAGGAGGTCTTTCGGCGTGGCGCGGGTCAGCGCGGCGAGGCCGTCGCGCAGCTGGGCGGCGCGGGCGGGGCGGCGGTAGGCGCCGTCGCCGAGGAGGGCGAGGGGTTCGCCGCCGAGCTGGCGGGCGTTGCCGGACCAGAGGCGGCCGTCGGCGGACGGGATTTCCGCGGGGTCGCCGGTGGGCCGGGTGGTGACGACGGGCGTCTGCTCGGGCGGGAGCAGGCCGCGCCAGCGGCGGTCGCCGAAGCTCCACGAGACGGGCAGGCGTCCGTCGAAGCCGGAGCGCTCGGGCAGGCGGCCGCCGACGGTCCAGGCGACGTCGCCGCGGTGGTCGGCGGCGAGCAAGTTGAGACCGGGGAGGCCGGCGCGGCACGCGATGGCGGCGGCCTCGGCGACGGTCTGCGCGCTTTCGAACTCGAGGATGGCGAAGTCGGCGGCGACGGGCTCGTGCGCGACCCAGCGGTAGGCGAGCGGGCGGTTGCGTTCGTTGGTGCCGATGATCGGGCCCCAGACGGTCCAAGAGTAAACGGCTTCGACCGGGTCGCCGCCTTTCACGCGGATGGTTTCCTTGCGCGACTCGATGCGGGAAAAATCGTCCTGGCCCGGGACCTTGTAGAGGTGCGGGGCGACGGAGTTGGTTTCGACGACGACGACATCGCCGGTGTCGAGCAGGCCGGCGGTGAAACCCCAGGCGACGCGGCCGTTGCTGCCGACGACGACGGCGGGCACGCCGGGGAGCGTGGCGCCGACGACGCGGCGGTCGCCGTAAACGAGGGAGGCGCGATACCAGATGTTGGGCAGGCCGAGCCGGAGGTGCATGTCGTTGGCGAGGAGCGCGGGGCCGCCGGCGGCGGTGTGGCGGCCGGCGAGGGCGAGGGCGTTGGAGCCGTAGGCGAACTCCGGATCGCGGGGGACGAGCGGGAACGTATCCGGAGTCCGGGCACGGGGCGCGGGGAGGGCGGCGGATTTGCGGGCGCGGACGTTGATGAGCTTGGGGCCGGGGATCGGCGGGAGCGGCGCGACGGTGGCGTCGAGGGCGGCGTCGTCGGGCGCGACGAGCGGGGCGAAGAAAGCGAGGCCGTCGAGTTCGTAGACATCGCGCACGGCGGCGAGGGTGCGTTCGTAGGCGGCGTCCTCATCCTGGAGGTCGATCACGATGGCGAGGCCGACGAGGATGGAGTCTTCGGCGAGCCAGGGCCGGGGTGTTTCGCGGAGGACGTAGTATTCCCAGGGTTTGGCGGAGAGGGCGGCGAGGCCGGCGTTCACGCCGGCGACGTAGGCATCGAGCACGGTGCGCTGGGCGGCGGGGAGGCGGGCGACGGAGGCCTGGGCGATGCGGCGGAAGCCGTGGAGGCGGATCGTGCGGTCGCGCTCGAGGGCGCGGGCGCCGAAGAGTTCGGCGAGTTCGCCGGCGGCGGCGCGGCGCTGCAGGTCCATCTGGAAAAAGCGTTCCTGCGCGTGGAGCCAGCCGAGGGCGCGGGCGACGTCGGCGCGGCCGCGGCCGCGCAGCGTGGGGACGCCAAGGGCGTCGCGTTCGACGGTGACGGGCGCGCCGAGTCCGGCGACGGTGGCGGCGCCGTCGAGCTGCGGGAGGCTGGCGCGCAGGCGGGTGTAGAGCCACGCGGCGGAGAGGGC
>JBILLY010000736.1:0-3240 GCA_044375835.1 Opitutaceae bacterium | reverse complement strand
CTTCTGGCTCGGCAACATCGACACCGCGTCCCACCTCTGGCGCAACGCCCCGGGCGATCCCGCCGACCCGCTCGCCGCGCGCCTGCGCGTCCCGCCCGAGTTTCCCGATACGCCCGAGGTCCGCGCCGCCCTGCTCGGCTACTACGCCGCCGTGCGCCGCCTCGACCTCGCCGCCGCCGCCGCGCTCTCGCAGCTCGAGCAGGCCGCGATCCTCGACGACACCGTCGTCATCTACACCAGCGACAACGGCTGGCAGCTGCCCCGCGGCCTCGCCAACTGCTACGACAGCGGCACACGCGTGCCGTTCGCCGTGCGCTGGGGCCGCCGGCTCCGCGCCGGCCGCACCGACCCGGCTTTCGTCAACCTCACCGACCTCGCCCCGACGTTGCTCGAACTCGCCGGACTCGCGCCGCCCCCGGTCATGACCGGCCGCAGCCTCGTCGGCGCGCTGCTCGAGCGTCCGGACGCCGTGCGCGCCGACCACGTGTTCGTCGAGCGCGAGCGCCACGCCAACGTGCGCCGCGGCGACCTCAGCTATCCGATCCGCGGCGTGCGCACGCGCGACCACCTTTACCTGTGGAACCTGCGCCCCGACCGTTGGCCCGCGGGCGACCCCGTGATGCACTTCGCCGTCGGCGACTACGGCGACGTCGATCCTTCGCTGGTGAAGGAAACCATCCTCGCCCGCCGCGCCGATCCGGCCATCGCGCCGTTTTTCGCGCTGAGTTTCGCGAAGCGTCCGGCCGAGGAGCTCTACGACCTCCGCACGGACCCGCACCAACTCGTCAACCTCGCCGGCCGCCCGGAAACCGCCGCGGTGCAGCGCGAACTGCGCGCCCGCGTCGAGCGCTGGATGCGGGAGACGGCCGATCCGCGCGTCGATCCCGCCTACGACGGCTGGGACACGATGCCCTACTACGGACCGCCGCCGCGCCCCGCCGGCGCCGCGGCGAAAAAGAAACGCTGAGCCCGCGCGCCCGCCTCAGCGGTGCTCCCGCCACTCCGGCGATGCATACTGCTCGGTGAGGGCGCTCACTTCGTCGTCGTCGAGTTCCGGCCACGGCGAGGGCCGCGCCTCCACGTCGAGCGCGGTCGCCAGCTGGGCGGTGAAATCGTCGCCGAAGCGGTCCCAATCGAGCGCCGCGCCGCCGGCCGCAACCATCGCCGCCGGCCGCCAGACCGAGCCTTGGAAGAGCAGACCGTGCTTGTTCCGCTTCTGCGCCGCGCCGGCGATCTTCGCGCCGTCGAGCCCGCTCACCACATCGTAAATCTCCGCGCGCTGGAAACACACGCCCGCCGGCCCGGTTGCGGCCGTCGCGCCGCGTTTCCCCGGCTGCACCGGGCTGTCCGCCGCGCAGGCCGCCTGTTCGTCCGCGCACGGTTTCGTCACCGCATCCGCACCCTGCGCCCGCAGGGCGGCCGCGAGCGCTTCGTGGATCTCGCGGTAGCTCTGCGTCGCCGGCCGCTCCTCGAGCGGATGGCCGCGCGGGATCACGAGCGCGTAGGTCCAGTCGTCGCGGTGGTCGACGATGCCGCCGCCGGTCGCGCGCCGACACAGCTCGAACGGCGGCTCCGTGGCGGCCAAGGCTTCGCGGACAAAGACGAGTTTCTGCGAATAGCCGAAGGTGAACGCCGGTCCGCGCCAGCCGTAGTGGCGGAAGCGCGGGTTCGCCGCCTGCGCGGCCGGGTAGCGCTGCAGCAGCAGGAAATCGACCGCCATGTTCTCGGCGGCGCCGGCGGTGCGGGTGGGCAAAATTTCCAGGTGCATGGTTCGGTGGAGAGGAGACCGCGGACGCGCCCGGCGCACGGAGAAACGCGCGCGGCGCACGATTCTACAACCCGTGATACCACGCGCGGACGGGCGGCGGCACGTGCAGCTCCTCGAGTTGCTGCGCAAACGTCTGCGGCCGCGTCTTCAGCCGGCCTGCGAGCGTCGAGAGATCGAGCGCGAGGCAGGCTTGGCGGCGGCGCGCGACCTCGGGGTTGTCGGTGCGGCGCGCCTCGGCGAGCGGCGCCTGCGCCTCGCTCAGGTTGAAGTGCGCGCGGATGCGCCGGCCCATCTCGTGCCGCGACAACACCTCCGCGCCCGCCCAGTGGTGCACGCCGGTCACGTCCGTCCGTTCGCAGAGTTCGAGGATCACTTCCGCAAGATTCTCCGCGGTGCAGGGCTGCCGGAACTCGTCCGTGAAGAGCTTCGGCGTGCGGCCCGCGGCCCACTCGGCCAGCATCCGTTCGTGGTTGCTGCGGCGGCCGGCGGCGCTGTTGCCCATGAGCAGCGGCGCGCGCAGCGTCACCGCGAAGTCCGGCGCCGCCGCGTGCACGCCCCGCTCGCTCTCGACCTTTTGGCGGCCGTAGAGGTTGAGCGGCGCCGAGGTGTCCTGCGGCCGGTAGGGCTCGCGGCGCGCGCCGTCGAAGACCTGCTCCGAGGAGAGGTGCACGAAGCGGCCGCTCACATGGTGCGCGAGACGCGCGAGGGTGACGGGGAGCGTCACGTTCAGCGCCTGCGCGAGCGCCGGCTGGCGGTCGCACTCCTCGGGCACGGAGATGGCGGCGCAGTTGACGATGGCGTCGGGAAACAGGTCGAGCACCGCGGCGGTCGCGACGCCCGGATCGGCGAGGTCGAGCGCGCGCTGCTCCGCGAGCCCCTCGATCGCGCCGGCGAAGGAGCCGACGATCCCGGTCACGCGGTGGCCGCGGCGGGCGGCCGCGCGGGCAAAGGCGGACCCCACGAGGCCCGAGGCGCCGGCGAGGAAGATCTTCATGCGACCAAGCCGGGCCACACGTGCCAGCGCACCGTCCACCAGTCGCCGTCGCCTTCGAGCGCGAGGATGGCGCCCTTCTTCATCGTGATCTTCGGCAAACCGCTCTCGCGGCCCGTGACGAGCAGCGTGCCGAGCCCGCTCATGAAGGGCTCGTGCCCGACGAGGGCGAGGGAGGCGGGGCCGGCGGCGATTTTTTTCAGCAGCGCGCGGGGGTTGTCCTCCGGCGCGAGGCCCTCGATCTCGCGGCGCGGCGCGGCGAGTTTCAGATCCGCGGCGAGATACTCGGCCGTCTCGCGCGCGCGCACCAGCGTGCTGTGCCAGATCTCCTGCGGGGCGAAGACGTCGGCGCGGCGCAGGAACTTCGCGAGCGTCTCGACCTGCGCGCGGCCGCGCTCGCTGATCCGGCGGGCGCGGTCGGGCACGGTGTCCTCGGCGTGGGTGTGGCGGATGAGAAACAGTTCCATCGGCGAAAGGTGCG
>JBILLY010000737.1:0-3240 GCA_044375835.1 Opitutaceae bacterium | reverse complement strand
TCCCGCTCATGGCGGGCGGCGCCGTGCTTGCCTTCCTGTGCTGGCTCGCGCCCGACCACGCGCGTTGGCAGAGGCTCCACTGGCTGCTCGAGTCCGCCCAGTGGCCCGTGTTCAGCGATTTGGACGCCGTGCTCCTCGGCATCCGCCAGCAAGCCGCCGGGATCGACCCCTTCGTCACACGGGACCCAACCTACCCGTGGGCCTATCCACGGCTGTGGCTCCAGCTCCGGCACCTCGGCGCGCAAAACCTCCCGTTGGCTCCGGCGGGAGCCGTTCTCGGAGCACTGTGGCTCCTCGCCACCGTGGGCCTCTTTCGCCTGCGTCGGCCGGGACTGGCCTTTACGTTGACGGCGCTGCTGTTCACTCCGCCGGTGCTGCTGGCGCTCGAACGCGCCAACGTCGATCTGCTGATCTACCTTGTTTGTGTTGCGGCGGCGCTCGCCACGACCTCTCCGCGCTTTTCCGCCTTCGCACCTTGGCTCCTGGTCGTTGCCGCCCTGCTCAAGATCTATCCTGCCGCCGCGTTGACGATGGGCCTCGTCGAGAGGTCGCCGATTCGCCGCCGCCATTGGATCGCCGCAAGCGCGTTCGTCGCCATTTGGTGGGGCTTGCATGTGGACGAACTCCAGGCGATCTCCGGCCGGGTCGATCTGGTGCTTGGCGGTGGATTCGGCCACGCGATCCTGCCGCTGCGTTACGCTCCGTATCTTGCCAACTTCACCGGTATTGAACTTTCCCGCGGACTCCTGTTCGGCCTATCTCTGACTGCCTTCATCGTGGCCGTCGGCTTGGCGGCGCACTGGGGCCGGTCCCTCACGGACTCGATCTCCCGCTGCGGCGCACCAGCGCATGAACGCGCTCTCTTCGTCTTGGCCGCTGCGATTTGCGTGGGCTCCTTTGCGCTCGGGCACAATTTTGCGTATCGGTTTATTTTCGCCCTGCCCGCCTTGCCGATGTTGTGGCGCATCGTCACCCACGACGAACTCCCGCGGCCCGCCCTGCGTTGGGCGGCATTGGGAGTCGGCTGCATGGTTCTCGCCTTCTTCGGCCCGATCTGGGGCCACGGCCGTTCGTTCATCGTCGCGCAGGTCGCCGGTTGGCTGTTGGTGTGCATCCTGACCTCCGGCGCCGCGGCGATCGCCGCCGACCGCGGCAAATGCTCCACCCTCCCGCCGGATCCGAAAACAACAACATGATCCGCCGACCATTCCTTTCCCGCCTCCGCGAGACGGCCGTTGTCCTGCGGCGCCTCGCCAAACTCGGCCACAACCCCGTCCGTTTCACGAAGTTCATCCCGCAGGACTCGGAGGCCGGGACTTGGACCCTTCACTACCGGCCGGTCCCGGCTTCCGCGCCGCTGCCGGTGCCGCCGAAATCGCTCTGGCTGGGATACGGTCAGGATGAAAAATCCTACCTGGAGTCCGGCCTCGCAGATGTCGCCCAGATGCGGTCGATCCTGGAGCGCGCGGGCTTCCGCTTCGAGGATGACGGGCGCTCCATTCTGGACCTCGGGTGCGGCGGTGGGCGCATGATCCGCCACCTGCGCGCAGCGGCCGGACACCGGGAGGTATGGGGCATGGATATCAGCGCGCCGCACATCAACTGGCTGAAGATGCACCTGTCTCCGCCGTTTCGTTTCGCGGTGAACACCACGATCCCGCATCTGCCGTTTGCGGACGGAAGCCTGGACCTCGTTTATTGCGGGTCGCTCTTCACCCATATCGACGATCTCGCGGAGTCCTGGCTGCTGGAAGTGCGGCGCATTCTCGCCGACAACGCCCTCCTCTATTGCACGCTGCACGACGAACACGCGCTCGCCCAACTCGCCCGCGAGCCCTTTCATGGCCTCGCCTCGGCCCTCCGCGATCATCCCGCGCTCACGTCGGCCGATCCGCCGGATGTTTTTGTCGCCGGCTACGACAGCGACTCGACCGTGTTCTACCGGACGCCTTACCTGCGCGCGCTGTTCGGCCAATCGTTCGACCTGGTCGAAGTCGTTCCCGCCGCCTACGGCTACCAAACCGCCTGGGTCCTCCGCAAACGTCCCGCGCGTTGAAAACTCCGCCGCGCTTCTCCGACCTCCCGCCGCCCTCGCCCACCCTCCGCGGCTGGACGTCCGTCCCGTCGTCCCCTCCGCCCCGGCCCGCCTGTCCGCTCCCGCGTCTGTCGCTGGTCACGCCGTCCTACAATCAAGCCGCCTTTCTCGAGGAAACGATCCGCTCGGTGCTGCTCCAGGGGTATCCCGACCTCCACTACATCGTCGTCGACGGCGGGAGCACGGACGGCTCCGTCGAGGTCATCCGCCGCTACGCGCCTTGGCTCGACTTCTGGGAAAGCCAACCGGACCGCGGCCAGTCCCACGCGATCAACAAGGGCCTCGCCCGCTGCGACGGCACCTGGTTCAACTGGGTTTGCAGCGACGACTACCTGCTGCCCGGCGCCCTGCACGCCTTGGCCGCGGCCGCCGACGCGAATCCCGCCGCCCGCATCGTTTCCGGGATCACCGACAATATCCGCGACGGCGTCGCCTTCGGCTCCTATGCCGCCCGCGTGCGGCCCGCGTCCGCGGCCACGTTCTTCCACCTCGGAGTCAACCAGCCCGGCTCGTTGCTGCACCTTCCGACCGTGCGCGATCTCGGCGGCGTGCGCGAGGACCTGCGCCTGACCATGGACCTCGATCTCTGGCTGAGGATTCTGCTCTCGCAGGGCCCGGGAACCCATGCCGCGATCGACACCCGCGTCGCCGCCTACCGCTACCACGCCGCATCCAAGACCTGCAGCGCGAACGACGTCTTCGCGCTCGACGAATTCGCGCTGCTGTTCGATCTCGCTGCCCGCTGCGGCGTGCCCGCGCTCGGACCCGTCGGTTTCATCCGCCGCCGCAGCGACATCGTCGCCGGGGAACTTCCCTCCGATTTCGCGCCCGACCCCGCCGCCGCCGAGACCGCGTGGCTCGACCGGCTGCTCGTCGGCGACAGTCTCCTCTTCCGCGCCCTTGTCCGGTCGGCCGCGTCCGCTCCTGCCGCCACCCGGGAATTCACCCGCGCCCTCGATGCCCTCCGTCCCGATTTGGATCGCTGTTTCGGGCCAGCGCGCCGCCGGCTCGAGGCGCGTGCGCTCATCCACGCACAGCAAGCGCTCGGTCGCTTCGATCCCGCGCTCGGCCACCGGACGCTGAAACTGCGCCCGACGTTCTCCAGCGGCATCGAGTTGCTGCGGTTGCTCCTGCGCCGCCGGCGG
>JBILLY010000735.1:0-3241 GCA_044375835.1 Opitutaceae bacterium | reverse complement strand
GATCATCTCCTCGCGGGTGTAGCCGGAGCCGCGGACGAAGGCGGGGTTGACCTCGAGGAGGGTGCCGTCGGTCGCGCTGGCGATCGACATGAGGGCGGGGCTGGCGTGGAAACTTTTCTCGAAGTAGGTCTGGGATTCGCGCTGGGCGGCGAGGGCGGCGGCGAGATCGCGCTGGGCGTGGGCGAGGTCGGCGGTGCGCTGGGCGAGGAGTTCCTCGAGTTTGCCCTTGAGGGCGGCGTTCTCGGCTTCGGCGCGTTTGCGCTCGGTGATGTCGCGCAGGTGGGCGGTGTAGACGGGCGGGCCGTCGGTGGCGACGCGGGTGATGGCGAGCTCGACGGGAAACTCGGTGCCGTCGGCGCGCATGGCGACGATCTCGATGCGCTGGCCGAGGAGGCGCGGGGCCTCGCCGGTGAACAGGCGGCGCATGCCCTCGCGGTGGCGCTCGCGGAGGGCGGGCGGCACGATGAGGTCGGACATGTCGCGGCCGAGGACGTCGGCGCGGCGGTAGCCGAAGGTGCGTTCGGCGGCGGGGTTGAAGTCGATGAAGCGGCCGGCGTGGTCGACGGTGACGATGCAGTCGAGGGCGACTTCGAGGACTCCGGCGAGGTGGGCCTGCAGCCGGGCTTGGGCGGCGGGCAGCGGTTCGGGAGTCCGGTGGGGCATCGCGGTGCGGAAGGAAAAGAAGAAACGGGGGAAAGTAGAAAGAAGAAACCCGCGGGGCGAGGGGCGGGGGGGTTATGGGTGATAGGTTATGGGTGATGGGCGAGGGTCAGGCGGCGAGGGCGGCTTCGCGCTGGGATTCGAGCAGGGTGTTGGCGAGGAGGTAGTAGGTGCTCGTCCAGGCGTCGCGCACGGCGGGGGTGAAGGCGGGGCCGAGACCTTTTTCCAGCGTCCAGAGGAGGGCGGCGCCGACGACGGCGTAGTGCTCCGGGGTCACGCCGTAGCCGGCATGGCGGGCGCCGAGCTGGCGGACGGCGGGGACGAGGGTGTCGAGGTGCTCGAGGGACTGCACGGCGACGGCGATCATCGTCATGAGCTTGCGGCCTTGCTCGCGCATATCGCCGCGGAAGAGGTGGCGGAGGGCGGGATCGAGTTCGAAGAGGCGGGCGTAGAAGAGCGCGGCGGCCTGGTCGGCGATCGGGACGATCCGGCGGAAGGAGTCTTTGACGAGGTGGATTTCGGCGGGGGTCATGGGGCGAGGGGTGATGAGAGCGGAGAGTCGAGCGATGAGAGTGGAGCGTCCCGGCACGGTGCGGCGCTCAGGCGGCGAGAGCGGGGCCGGCGGCGGGGCGCAGGCGGAACGCGGGGCGGCGCGTGTAGTCGGTGACGGCGAAGGCGAGGAAGCCGGCGGCGAAGAGGACCGAGCCGGTGAGTTCGACCTGCACGGGGAGGGCGAGGAGCGCGGCGTGGGCGGCGAGGAAGAGGGCGAAGGAGGCGAGTTTCATGGTGGTGGGCCGGAGACCGGCGGTTGGATGGGTCCACTGTGCCCGATTTTTGCGCGGCGCGGTATGGGCCGGACGGGGATGGGCCGAACGGCCCGGGCGGGGCGGCGGACGGCGTCTTTACAAGGCCGGGGCGCCGGGCAGGCTCCGCGCCGGTGAAACGAATTCTGGTGATCGACGACGACGCGAAGCTGCGCGGGCACACCGTCGAGCTGCTGCGGCTGGAAGGCTACGAAGTGAGCGAGGCACGCAACGGCCGCGAGGGCGTGGAGCGTGCGCGGAAAGAGCTGCCGGACCTGGTGATCTGCGACATCACGATGCCGGAGATGAACGGGCACCGCGTGCTGGAGACGCTGCGCGGCGAGGCGGGGACGGCGCACCTGCCGTTTGTTTTCCTCACGGGCTGGAGCGAGCAGGAGGACGTGCGCACGGGGATGAACCTGGGGGCGGACGACTATCTGACGAAACCGCTGGTGCCGGACGAATTGTTCGCGGCGGTGCGGGCGCGGCTGCGGCGGGCGGAGCTCGCGGGGGCGGCGGCGCGGAAGGCGGGCGGGGCGGAGGCCACGCCGGCGCGGCTCGAGCCGCTGGGGCTGACGCCGCGGGAGGCGGAAGTGCTGTTCTGGGTGGCGCGCGGCAAGACCAACGACGAGATCGCGACGGTGCTGGGCATCGGGCTGACGACGGTGAAAAAACACCTCGAGAGCACGTTTGCGAAACTGGGGGTCGAGAACCGCACGAGCGCGGCGGCGATGGCGCTGGAGCGGCTGGCGTGGGAAAAGTAGAAACGTCGGAAAGAAGAAAGTAGAAACGGGGCTACCCGCGGGCAGGGCGGGGGCGGGTAGGCGGAGGAAAAGCGGAAAGGGTGGAAAAGCGGGAAAGCGGGAAACGGCCGACGCGGGGCGCGGGCGCGCGAGGGCGCGGCGTCGCCGGAAAATTGATACGCGGGTGGGGGGCGCGAACGAAGGCGCGCCGGGCGGGCGGTGGGGCGGGCGATCGCGGGCGCGGGCGGGAACCCAGGCCGGCTCGGCGAGCCGGCCCTACCCGCGGGGAGGGAATCGGCCGCGGCGTTTACTTTTGGCCGAGGGCGAAGACTTTGGCGGCGACGGCGTTCTTGAACTGGGCGGGGTTGGCGCGGAAGGCCGCTTCCTGTTTCGCGAGAAAGCCGAAGGAGGCGTCGAGCACCTGGTTGAGGAGGTGGCCTTCGAGGTCGGCGGCGGAGGGCACGCCCATCATCGCGGCCATGGGGCCGGCTTTGGCGGCGAGTTCCTTGGCCTTGGCGGCGGTGCCGTTGGCGGCGATGGCCTGCTGCACCGCGGGCATGAGCTGGGTGCGGAGCGTGGCTTCGGCGGACTTGCGGAGGAGCTTGGTGGCGGCATCGGGCGGGCCGCCGACGAGGGACTGGGCGTCGGCGAGCGTGAGCGGGCCGACGGCGGTCTTGAGAATCGCGGTGGTCTGCGGGGCGACGGAGACGGCGGCCTGCTGGAGCGAGGCTTTGAAGGAGTCGAAGGCGCCGCTTTGGTTGAGGCGTTTGAGGGTCGACTCGAGTTTGGCCATCGAGGCGGGGGCGGCGATGTCGAGCGCGCCGGGTTTCACGAGTTCGGCGCCGGCGACGGTGACGAGGGTGCCGAGGCCGCCTTTGAGGCCTTCGAGCAGCTGGGCCGAGGTGAGGCCGGAGCGCTTGAGCGCGGCGTCGACCGACGCAGGCGAGGCGGGCGGGGGCGTCGGGGCGGGCGGAGCCGGGGTGGGCGGAGCCGGGGTGGGCGCGGGGGCGGGGGCGGCGGGTTTGCCGGGCAGCG
>JBILLY010000734.1:0-3245 GCA_044375835.1 Opitutaceae bacterium | reverse complement strand
GGGCGCTCCACATCACCGGAAATCTGCCCGCCGCCGATCTCCTGCCGCTGCTCGATCACGCCGAGCCCTACCTCCGCGGCTGGGCGATCCAGCTGCTCGGCGAGGACAACGCGATCGGCCCCGATGCGCTGAAGAAATTCGCCGCCCTCGCCGCCACCGATCCGTCGCCCGTCGTCCGCCTCTACCTCGCCTCCGCCTTGCAGCGCATGCCGCTCGCCGATCGCTGGCCGATCGCCGAGCGCCTCGTCGCCCGCGCCGAGGACGTCGCCGACCACAACATCCCGAAAGTCATCTGGTCCGGCATCGAGCCGCTCGTGCCCGCCGATCCCGCCCGCGCCCTCGCGCTCGCCACCCGCAGCGCGCTGCCCCAGCTCACGCAGTGGCTCACCCGTCGCGCCGTCGCCGCCGGCCAGCTCGAGACCATCGCCACGACCCTCGGCGCCGCCTCCGCGTCGCCCGCCCGGCTCCCGCTCCTCGCGGGCCTGCGCGACGGCCTCGCCGCCCTCGGCCGCCGCGAGGCCCGCGCCCCGGCCAACTGGTCCGCCGCCACCGCCGCGCTCTCCGCCGTCGGCGACCCCAAACTCCGCGAACTCCTCACCCAGGTGAACCAACTCTTCGGCGATGCCCGCGCCTTCGCCGCCCAGCTCGCGGTCCTGCAGGATCGCGCCGCCGCCGTCGAGCGCCGCCGCGAGATTCTCCGCGCCTTCGCCCGCGACGCCTACGCCGAGGCCCTCCCCGCCACGCTCGCCCTCCTCGACGAAGCCCCGCTCCGCCGCGACGCGATCCGCGCCCTCGCCGCCTTCGACGATGCCGGCATCGCCCCCGCCCTCCTCCAACGCTACGCCGCGCTCGACGCCGCCGACAAAGCCGAGGTCATCCTCACGCTCTCCGGCCGCCGCTCCACCGCCCAGCCGCTCTTCGCCGCGCTCCGGCGCAACACCATCCCCAAACGCGATGTCTCCGCCTTCGCCGCCCGCCAGCTCGCCCGCGTGCTCGGACCGTCGTTCGCCGATTTCTGGGGCCCCGTCGCCCAGCCCGACGAAAACAAACTCGAGGACATTGCCCGCTACAAACGCCTGCTCACCGACGCCGAGTTCGCCCGCGCCGATATCCGCCGCGGCCGCGTCCTTTTCGAGCGCACCTGCTCCGCCTGCCACCTGCTCTACGGCGCCGGCGGCAACGTCGGCCCCGATCTCACCGGCTCCAACCGCGCCAACCTCGACTACATCCTCACCGAGATCATCAACCCCAGCGAGGTCATGCTCGAGAGCTACCAGCTCGTCACCGTCACCACCCGCGACGGCCGCACGCTCTCCGGCAACGTCGCCGCCGAGGACGAGCGCCAGCTCACCCTCCGCCTCGTCGGCCAGGACACCACCCTCGCGAAGTCCGAGATCGTCTCGCGGGAGAAATCCCCCGTCTCGATGATGCCCGAAGGCCTCCTCAAATCCCTCGCCCACGACGAGGTCCGCGACCTCCTCGCCTACCTCCGGACCACGAGCCAAGTCACCCTCCCCTGACCGCGCCCTCCACCCGTCGCACCCCACCTTCCGCCTTCCACCTTTCGCCTTCCGCCTTCCGCCTTCCGCCTTTCCGTCTTTCGCCTTCCACCTTCCGCCTTCCCGTCTGACTCACCGGCATCACCGCCCCTTTTCCCGTCCCGCTCTTCCGACTCCTAATCCTCCTCCCCGCCCCCCGCGTTTACCTTTTTTCCGTTCCATGAAATCCCCGGCCTTCCTCCGCCCGCTCGTCTTCGGTGCCGCCTTGCTCGGCCTCGCCGCCGAACTCGCGGCCAATCCCATCCGCGTGCTCTACCTCGGCACCCCCGACCGCGCCCCGCGCATGGCCGCCCACGCCCTCATGCGCGACCTCGGCCGCGACGCCATCTGGTTCGACTACGTCTCCGATCCCTCCGCCGCCACGGCCGACTACGTCGCCAAATTCGACGTCGTCGTCCTCGACACCCCCGCCGCCGCCTTCCAGTCCGCCCTCGGCGACCTCCCGGCCTCGAAACGCCTCGCCGCCTCCGCCCTCGGCAGCGATCCCGCCGCCGAATCCTTCGCCGCCAACGCCAAGCCCAAGCTCCTCGCCGCCGCCGGGGCCGCCCGCGTCGCCCAGTGGGAAAAATTCCTCGCCCAGCGCGAACCCGAATCCCGCGAAGCCCGCCCCACCGTCGCCAACTACGAGAAACGCGCCCAGCCCCTCACCTTCCAGCACCCGTTCAATCTCAAGGGCAGCGCCGAACGCACCCAGGTCCCCGCCGACTTCAAGCTCCAGCTCTTCGCCGCCGAACCCGACATCGCCAAGCCCATCTTCATGGCCTGGGACGAGCGCGGCCGCCTCTGGATCGCCGAGACCCGCGACTACCCGCACGACGTCAAACCCGACGGCCGCGGCAACGACTCCATCAAGATTTGCGAAGACACCGACGGCGACGGCCGCGCCGACAAATTCACCGTCTTCGCCGACAAGCTCAACATCCCCACCGGCTTCGTCTTCACCCAAGGCGGCATCGTCGTCTCCCAGTCGCCGCGCTTCCTCTTCCTCAAGGACACCGACGGCGACGACCGCGCCGACGAACGCCGCGAGATCATGACCGGCTGGGGCATCAACGACACCCACGCCCAGGCCAACAACCTCCACTACGGCTACGACAACTGGCTCTACGGCTGCGTGGGCTATTCCGGTTTTCGCGGCACCGTCGGAGGCAAGGAAATGCAGTTCGCGCAGGGCACCTATCGCTTCAAGGCCGACGGCTCCGCCCTGGAGTTCCTTCATCAGTTCACCAACAACTCATGGGGGCACAGCGCGAACGAGTTTGGCGATCAGTTCGGCGGCACGGCGAACAACGCCCCGATCTTCTTCGGCGGCATCCCGGCCACCATCGTGCCCAAGGGCACCCGGGCGATGACCGCCAAACGCATCAACACCGAGGACAAGAACCACACCATCACGCCGAACTTCCGCCAGGTGGATGTGTTTGGCGGATACACCTCGGCGGCGGGCAGCGCCTTCATTCATTCCGACCAGCTCCCGGCGCGCCTGCAGGGCAAGGCGATGGTCTGCGAGCCGACGATGAAGAACATCGCGCTTTTCGACGTGCGGCGCGACGGCGCCGGCTACGCCGCCCACGACGGGTTCAATCTCGTCGCCAGCAGCGATGAATGGATGTCGCCGGTCTTCGCTGAGGTCGGCCCCGATGGCGCAATCTGGTTCGCCGACTGGCAGAACTTCATCATCCAGCA
>JBILLY010000733.1:0-3246 GCA_044375835.1 Opitutaceae bacterium | reverse complement strand
CCCGATCCCGATCCCACCTTCGCCTACGCGGCGGCGGTGCGCAAAGCGATCGGTCCCGACATCGTGCTGATGATCGACGCCAACAACGGCTATTCGGCGCAGCGCGCCATCGCCACCGGGCGCAAGCTGTTCGAGAACTACAACGTCACCTACTTCGAGGACCCGGTCTCCGATCAAAACCTCGCCGAGATGCGCGAGGTCACCGCGGCGCTCCACGACCAGGACATCGTCGCCGGCGAGAAATGCTACACGCGCTGGCAGATCAAGGACCTGATCGTCCAAGGCAATGTGGACATCATCAATCCCGACGTGGTGAAGGTCGGCGGCATCACCGAGATGGACCGCATGGCCACGCTGTCGTCGTGTTTCCAGAAGCCGATCCAGATGCACAACACTCGGCCGACGATCTCGACCGCGGCCTCGCTGCACTGCATGGCATCGTCGCCGCTGGTCGCGCGCTTCCTCGAGGTGCCCGAGGTGGGCACGACCTACGACGGGCTGTTCCGCCTCTTCCGCAATCGTGTGAAGCTGGAGAAAGGCTGGCTGCACCTCCCCGAAGGTCCCGGCCACGGGCTCGAGGTCGATGCCGCGGCGGTGCGGGCGGCTGCCAAAACCTGAGCCGCGACCGCTCCGCCCGTTTTCCCCAGAACGCTCTTCCACTGCGCTCGTCTTTTCTTCGCTGCCAGATAATCCCCCTGCCATCACCCCATGAAGCCATCCGCCCCGCTGACCCTCGGTCGCCGCCTTTGCTTGGTCGCCGCGATCGCCCTGTTCACTCCGCTCGCCGCCTTTGCCGACGGCTCCATCGTCGGCACGCTCCAGCACGCCGCTCACGGCACGCCGCTCCAGGGCGCCGCCGTCCGCCTCACGCCCGGCGACCGCACCGCGGTCACCGACCGCAGCGGCGCCTTCTATCTCGGGCAGGTGCCCGCCGGGAGCTACACCCTCGAGGTGAGCTACCTCGGCCTCGACCCCAAGTCGCTGCCGGTGCGCGTGACGGACGGACAGCTCGTGCGCGCCGACGCCCAACTCGGCACGGGTCAGGCGATCGTGATGCAGGCCGTCACGGTCGAATCCGTCCGCGAGGGCCAGTCGCGCGCGATCAACCAGCAGCGCACCTCGTCGCGCCTTTCGAACATCATCTCGTCCGACGCGATCGGCAATCTCCCCGACCGCACCGTGGGCGAGGCCCTCGCCCGCCTCCCCGGCGTGAACGTCGTCGACGACCAGTTTGCCAACGTGCGCGGCACGGCGGCCGAGCACAATGCCGTCACCCTCGACGGCGACCGGCTTTCCACCACGGGCAGCAACATCGACTCCACCTCGGTCAACACCGACACCCGCGCCGTCGATCTGTCCCTCATCCCCGCCGAGATGGTCGGCGGCATCGAGGTCATCAAGACGCTCACGCCCGACATGGACGCCGATTCCTTCGGCGGCACGATCAACCTCGTCACGCGCAGCGCGTTCGACCTCAAGGAGCGCAGCCTCAACGGCAAGTTCGAGTATATCCACAACACCTTCCGCCGGCAGGACGGCTACGCCGGCTCGATCACTTACATGGATGTGCTCGATCGGAAGCGCACCGTCGGCCTCAGCTCCACGCTCACCTACCGGAAGGAGGATCGCATGACCAACTCCTACGAGTTCGGCTACTATGACGAGGCGGCCATTCCGGTGGGCACCTCGGGCAGCGGCACCGCCGGGCGCATCGCCGCCGTCGGTGATCAGGCCATGGAGGCCTACGACACCCGCCTCAACTTTTCCACGATCACCAAGATCGGCGGCACGGTGAACCTCGATTGGAAGTTGTCCGACACGACCGAGCTGCACTTCCGGACGTTCTACGAGAACACCGAGACCGAGGGCGGCCGTTTCCGCAACCGCCTCCGCGCCCTCTCGCGCGTCAATGCCGCCTCGACCGCGCAGCAGCAGTCCGGCCTCCAGACGCGTTTCCAAAACTACATGGAGGACGGCGTGCGGGAGCAGGATGTCCTGCGCCTCGGCATCGAGGGCAAGTCCCGCCTCGCGGGCGGCGGCACGCTCACCTACGGCCTGCGCTCCGGCAACTCCGAGTCCTCCATCGATCGCGACCGCTACATCTTCGATTTCCTCACCAACACCGAGCGCCGCGCCTACGCTTGGACCATCGACCGCCGCAACGCCACGCTGCCCACCGTCGCTTTCACCCATATCGCCACCGGCCAGAACGGCTACTATGCCGTCCTCTCCGACCGCGGCCTCTCCAACCTCCGTTTCCAGACCGGCTCGGAGGACGAAGCGGACCTCACCGCCAATCTCGACTACGCCTTCTCGCTCCCCGTCGCCGGCCAGTCGATCGAGTGGAAAGCCGGCGCCAAGCTCCGCAGCAAGGAACGCAGCTCGCGCCCGCGCATCGTGGATGTGAGCGCCCCCACGGTGAACCGGCCCACCTTTGCGCAGTTCCCGGTGCTCACCGAGCCCCGCGGCCTGTTGAGCGGCACGCAGGCCACGATGGGCCCGATCGTCTCGCTCGACAGCGTGGTCGCCTACTACCGCGCCAACGCCGCCGCGTTCACGCCGTTGCCCGGCGACGAGCTCATCCGCCTCGAGGCGCGCAAATACGATGTCGAGGAAGACATCCTCTCCGCTTACGGCATGGGCACGACCAAGTTTGGCAAACTCGAGGCCATCGCCGGCGCGCGCTGGGAACGGACCAAGACCGGCTACAATTGGCTCGCCGATCCGCTCGGCGCTTCGCGCGGCTCGCGGCGTTACGACAACTTCCACCCGAGCGTGCTGCTGAACTACCGCCTCGATCGCAGCTTCGTCGCGCGCGCCGCGTTCACCAACACCGTCTCCCGCCCCGCCTACGGCGATCTCGTCCCCTACACGTCGATTGCCGACACCGCGTCCGAATCGGGCACGGGCGGCCTGGAGCCCGGCGATTATCCCGAGACCAACAAAGTCTTCCTCGGCAACGCCCGGCTCAAGGCGCAGAAGTCGCGGAATTTCGATCTCTCCCTCGAGTATTACCTCCCGCAGAGCGGCGTCGTCTCGGTCGCCGTGTTCAGAAAGGAACTCAAGGACCTGATCTTCCGCAGCCAGTTCAAGCGCCCCGGCCAGCCCACCACGATCTACTTCCAGGAGCGCAACGGCTCCACCGGCAAGGCCACCGGCCTCGAGCTCTCGTGGCAGCAGTCCCTCACGTTTCTCCCCAAGCCCCTCGACGGCTTCGGCGTGAATTTCAACGCCACCTTCATCGAC
>JBILLY010000732.1:0-3249 GCA_044375835.1 Opitutaceae bacterium | reverse complement strand
ACCGCGCCCGCCGGCCCTGTCGCCACCGCTGCCAACGCCCCCATCGGCTGGGACGCCGTGCCCGCGATCCTCGCCCGCATCCGCCCGCCCGAGTTTCCCGCCCGCGATTTCCCCGTCACCGCCTTCGGCGCCGCGCCCGGCGGCACCGACAACACCGCCGCGCTCGCCGCCGCCATCGCCGCCGCGCATGCCGCCGGCGGCGGGCGCGTCGTCGTCCCGCCCGGCGTCTTCCACACCGGCGCCGTCCACCTGAAAAGCGGCGTCAATCTCCACGTCGCCGCCGGCGCCACGCTCAAGTTCATCCCCGACCCTGCCAAATACCCGCTCGTCCTCACCCGCTGGGAAGGCGTCGAGTGCATGAACTACTCGCCGCTCATCTACGCGCTCGACCAGGAAAACATCGCCGTCACCGGCGCCGGCACGCTCGACGGCTCCGCCAGCTACGACAACTGGTGGGCCTGGAACCGCAAAGCCCCCGGCGTATCCACGAAACAAGTGCCCGGCCGCGACAAACTCTTCGCCCAGGGCGAGACCGGCGTCCCCGTCGCGCAGCGTATCCACGGCGACGGGTCCTTCCTCCGTCCCAACTTCGTCCAGCCCTACCGCTGCCGCAACGTCCTCATCGAGGGCGTCACCGTCGTGAATTCCCCCATGTGGGAACTCCACCCCGTGCTCTGCACCAACGTCACCATCCGCGGCGTCACCGTGAACTCCCACGGCCCCAACAACGACGGCTGCGACCCCGAGTCCTGCCGCGATGTCCTCATCGAAAACTGCGTCTTCGACACCGGCGACGACTGCATCGCCATCAAATCCGGCCGCAACAACGACGGCCGCCGCCTCGCCGTCCCCTCCGAAAACATCGTCATCCGCGGCTGCACCATGAAGGACGGCCACGGCGGCGTCGTCCTCGGCAGCGAGATCAGCGGCGGCGTGCGCAACGTCTTCGTCGAACGCTGCACCATGGACAGCCCGAATCTCGAACGCGCCCTCCGCTTCAAGAACAACGCCGTCCGCGGCGGCGTCCTCGAAAACGTCTTCCTGCGCGACGTCTCGATCGGCCGCGTCTCCGAGGCCGTGCTGACGATCGATTTGCTCTACGAGGAGGGCGCCCGCGGCCCGCACCGCCCCGTCGTGCGCAACGTCGCTTTCGAGCGCGTCACGAGCCGGAGCAGCCCGCGCGTGCTGTTTGTCGCCGGCTTCGACGGCGCCGTGATCGACGGTATCCGCTTCATCGATTCGACCTTCGCCGGCGTCGAGACCGCCGAGCAACTCACCCACGCCGGCTCGGTCTCCTTCACCCGCACCGCCATCGAGCCCGCGAAGAAGATCCGCAGCGCCAACTCCGTCCCCGCCCCCAAGGAATAACTCCCGCCGCCCTCCTCCTCTCCGTTTGCAGCGTCGCCCGCCCGCCTCGTTCCGATTTTGATCGGCCGATATCCGTGCTCTCCGTGCCATCCGTGGTGAACAACGTCGTTGTCCCTCCGCCCCGCCTCCCCGCCATGCCCCGCTCGCCCCGCTCCGCCCGCCTTCTCTCGTCCGCCGCCGCCCTCCTCCTCGCCGCCGCCGCATTCGCCTTCGCCGCCGCCGGCCGCGCCGCCACCCCGCCTCCGACCGTCACCGCCGACATCGTCTACGGCGAAGCCGCCGGCCAGAAGCTCCTCCTCGACGCCAGCGTCCCCGCCGGCCCCGGCCCCTTCCCCGTCGCGATTCTCGTCCACGGCGGCGGCTGGCGCCGCGGCGACAAGGCCAGGAGCCCCAAGCCCGACGACAACGCCGACATCAGCCCCTGGTTCGAGACGCTCAACGAGGCGAAGTTCACCTGGTTCTCGATCAACTACCGCCACGCCCCCGCCCATCGCTGGCCCGCCTGCTACGAAGACGTCCTCACCGCCATCCGCTGGGTCAAGGCCCACGCCGCCGACTACAAGGGCGACCCCGCCCGCATCGCCCTCTTCGGCCACAGCGCCGGCGGCCACCTCGTCTGCCTCGCCGGCACCCGCCCCGAGGCCGACACCCGCGTCGCCGCCATCGTCGGCTTCGCCGCCGTCACCGACATGGTTCCGCTCCCGAACGCCAAGGCCATCTCCAACAACTACACCAATCTCTTCGGTATCCAGCCCGCCATCACGCCGGACTCCGTCGCGATCCTCCGCGCCGCCTCGCCCCTCCACCAAGTGAAACCCGGCCTGCCGCCCTTCCTCCTGCTCCACGGCGAGGACGACCCGGGCGTGCCCATCGGCCAAGCGCAGGCACTCCGCGAAAAACTCCGCGCCGCCGGCAACACCTGCGACCTCTTCACGATCCGCGCCGGCACGCACCCGCTCGCCCAGTGGGACGACGTCGACCCCGGCTACCGCGGCCGCCTCGTCGCCTGGCTCCGCCGCACCCTCGGCAAACCCGGCGACCCGAAACCCTGACCTGTCCGGCGCCGCCCGCTTCCGCCCGCGAGGTTCGCCGGGACTCGGGTAGGGCGAGGCGTCCCCGCCGAGCCGTCGCGGAACGAAGGATACACCGCACGGCCCGGACCGTTCGCCCTGCCACGCATTGCCCGGTGCTGTTTTCCGCGAATGATGGCCCGCCACGGTAGCTGCGCCGCCCCATACCGCCCCCTCGCGCCCATCACTCCCGCATCCGCTCCCGCGTCCACCGCCATGCCCCGCTTCGCCGCCCCGCTCCTCGCGCTCGCCGTCCTCTTCGCCGCCGGCGCGCGCACCGCCGCCGCGGCTTCGCCGCTGCCCGCGCCCGACCTCGTCGTCGCCGCCGACGGCACCGGCGATTTCACCTCGATCCACGCCGCCGTGCAGTCGCTCCCGCGCGACAACCGCGACCGCCGCGTGATCTTCGTCAAGGACGGCACCTACGCCGAGCGCGTGCGCGTCGACGCCCCGCGCGTGACCCTGCGCGGCGAGAGCCGCACCGGCGTGCGCCTCGCCTTCGCCCATGCCCGCACCGACTCCGGGCCGCGCGATACCCTCGGCGTCGGCGTGCTCAACCTCGCCGCCACCGCCCACGACTTCGTCCTCGAAAACCTCACCGTCGAAAACACCCACGGCCAGCTCGGCGTCCACGCCTTCGCCGTCTACGGCCGCGCCGACCGCACCGTCATCGTCGACTGCGACCTGCTCAGCCGCGGCAACGACACCCTCAGCCTCTGGCGCGGCCGCACCGAGCCGCGCCCCGACGACGCCGGCCCCGGCGCCCCGCCGCCCGACGGCACGCCGCTCTCCGCCGAAGGCGGCCGCTACT
>JBILLY010000731.1:0-3252 GCA_044375835.1 Opitutaceae bacterium | reverse complement strand
TCGTTCTTGCGGATGCTGGCCTGGCGGAGGGGCTCGGACTGCGGGCTGGTGCGCCAGGCGCCGGCGGGGCTGATACCGAAGAGGGCCTGCTCGAAGGTCTCGGCGAGGGCGCGGTAGCCCTCGGGCGTGGGCTGGATGCCGTTGTGGGTGAGCGGGGCGGCGGGCGGGCGGGCGGCGAGCGTTTCGAAGAGCGGGAT
The DNA here is from genome assembly GCA_044375835.1 of Opitutaceae bacterium. GTDB lineage: Bacteria > Verrucomicrobiota > Verrucomicrobiia > Opitutales > Opitutaceae > ER46. The sequence continues at coordinate 3,055 of JBILLY010000731.1, read as the reverse complement.
GTGGCCGGTGCGGCGCTCGGCGGCGAGTTCGGCGACGACCTTGGCGTAGGCGGCGAGCTGGGCGTTGTGGGCGGCGGGGTCGGGCCAGGGGGCGCCGAGGTTTTCGTGGCGTAACGGGGAAACCAATACGACGCGGGCACCGGGGGCGACGCGCTCGACGGTGTCGAGGAGGCGGGTGTAGCTGGACTTGAATTTGGCGAGGCCGGCGGGGCCGTCGAAGGAACTGGCCATGCCGTAGGCGGCGAAGACGACGGTGGGCTTGGCGTCCTCGAGTTGTTTCACGAGTTGGTTCCAGCCCTCGTCGGCGGGTTCGCGGCCGGCTTGGAGAAGGCTGAGGCCGAAGCGGGAATCGCCGGCGGGGGTGTCGCCGCTCCAGCCGAGGTTGCGGAACGTAATCGCGCGGTCGGGGAAGCGCGCGGTGAGCATCAGCTCGATCCAGCCGTGGAACTGTTCGCCCTCGACGAGGCCGTCGCCGACGAAGGCGACGCGGTCGCCGTCGCGGAGTTCAAACGGCGCGGGGGCCGTGGCGGCGCGCAGCGCGGCAGCGGTCAGGAGCGCGGCGAGGCAGGCGGCGAGCGTGGCGAAAGTGGCGAGCGGGCGGGGGAGGCGGGGGAGGGCGCGCATGGCGGAAGGTTAAAGGTGGAAAATTGAGGAGACGCGGGTCGATGGGGCGGGGTAGGTCGCGGCCGAGCTTCAGGAGATATGGCCGCAAGGAGGCGCAAAAGTTGGAGGGCGAGGGGAATTCAAAGGCGCCTATAGGCGCACGGACACGAAAGGTAAGATGTGATGTCGCTTGAGCGGAAGACCGTGCCGGGGGGACGGAGTGGGTCGGGCGTCCAGCGGCGCCTAGCGCTGCGGCCGGCCGAGAACGTGAGATCCCATGACTTGATGCAGCCCGCCGCGTGGGAGGCGGGATCGTTTTCCACTCAGTTGTCCGTCGGTCCCTGCTCTCACGAGCAGGGCTACAACGAGGAGCCTAGGATGACGGGTCACAAGATCAGCGGGTCGCCGGACGAGACGGGGGCGAGTGAGGTGAGGCGCGGGAGGAGAGGCAGGCGCACGAGCGCCGGAGGCGGCGGGCGCGGGGCAGGACGATCGCAGGGCGCGAGCGAACTCGCGACCCGGGGGGAACGCGGCGGATTACTTGCCGTCGTTCCAGAGGATGTGGGTGCCGCTCTTGCCGGCGACGGCGATGTCTTTCCAGCCGTTGCCGTCGAAGTCGGCGAGGCGGATCTGGAGGCCGGTGCCGGGGCCGCCGTCGACGATGAGGTGTTTGGAGAAGCGGCGCTCGGCGCGGTTCCACTTGTAGAAATAGAGGCAGCCGGGCTCGTTGTCACCGGGGTCGTTGCCGCTGTGGGCGCGCACGCGGCGGCCGGTGATGAGATCGGGCTGGCCGTCGCGGTCGAGGTCTTCCCAGACGAGGGCGTGGTTCTGGGAGACCTTGTCGTCGATCTGGTAGTGGCGCCAATTGGTGGAGCCGTCCTTGTTGTCGTCGCGGCGCTCTTCCCAGTAGAGGCCGTAGTTGTGGCCGTGGCCCCAGATGAAGTCGTTGCGGCCGTCGCCGGAGAGATCGACGACGATCATGGGCGTGCTCGCGTGGGGAAAGGTCCAGTCGGCGTGGCGTTTCCAGGGGGTGGTGGTGGCGCCGGTCTTGGGGCGTTCATACCAGCCGTTGCCGTAGAGGATGTCCTCGAGGCCGTCGCCGTTGATGTCGCCGAAGCCGATGCCGTGGCCGTTCACGAAGGGGGCGCCGGGCTGGATCATCCAGGGGAGGAGCACGGGCGCGCCGGCGGCGTCGCGGCCGAAGCGATACGCCATGAGGGCGTTGGCGGGGCCGTAGGAGTTGACGACGTATTCGGGTTTGCCGTCGCCATCGAGGTCGCGGAAGTCGGTCCACTCGTTCTGGGCGAGCTTGGTGTCGACGAGGACGTGCTGTTTCCAGAGGGCGTCGGTGGTGCGGACGGCGGCGCCGGGATTTTCATACCAGTAGACCTTCGTGTCCATGAAGGCGCCGGTGACGATGTCGGGGAAACCGTCGCCGTTGACGTCGTAGGCGTGCTCGCCGCAGTTGGTCATGTAGTCCTTGCCGAAGGGCTCGAGCTTGCGGAGGGGGCGCTTGGTTTTGAAATCGGGGCCGGGATACCAGAATTCGCCGGCGCTGACGTCGAGTTTGCCGTCGCGGTCGAAGTCGGCGACGGCGAGGCCCTCGTTGTTGTCGACGTGGAGTTGTTGGACGCGGAATTTGAGGGTGGGCGCGGCGGCTTTTTTGGCGGCGGCCTTGGGGGCGGTCTTCGGCGCGGCCTTGGGCGACTCGGCGGCGCCGGCGAGGGCGGGGAGCGCGAGAGCGAACAGGACGAGACGGAGCGACGGAGAGACGGCGAGACGGAGAGAACGCAGGGCGGAGCGACGGGGGGCGGATGACATGGCGGGGTGAAGAGTGATCGACAGTGCGCGAGAGGAGCGCGCGAACAAGGACGCGGACTGTCGCGAGCGGCTACGCGGAGGGCAACGAATTCTCTGCGCGGTGTGCGGAGGCGCGCGGCTTGGACGGGCGGCGCGGGGCGGGTCGGCGGGTGCGGCGGGTGCGGCGGGGGTGGGGCGACGCGGCCGAACGTGGTGATCGGCACGCGGCCGCGGCGGGGCGGGGCGGGGAGCGGGTCGGCAGGGTGAGTCAGGGGCCGCCGAGGGGCGCGACGCGCACGCGGGGGCGCACGCCCTCGACGTGGAGGAAAAACGAGCCCATGGCGCCGGGGACGATTTTCACGGCGGGGCTGCGCACGGCGGGCGTGACGTAGGGGTCCCCGCCCTGGGCCTGCCAGCGCTGGCCGTTTTCCAAGGTGAAGACGGTGCGGCCGTCCCAGCCGCGGAAGTCGCCGGCGAGGCGGCTCTCGACGGTGACGTATTCGATTTTGGTGCCGGGCGTGAGGAGGACCTTGGCGCGGGCGAGCAGGCTGGTGTCGGGTTTGTCGGCGGCGACGGTCGCGGGGACGGCGGCCGGGGCGGCCTTGTCGCGCGCGGCGGCTTCGGCGGCTTTGGCTTCGGCGGCGGCGGCGCG
>JBILLY010000044.1:0-13351 GCA_044375835.1 Opitutaceae bacterium | reverse complement strand
GGAATCCGCCGGCGATCGCGGCGCGATCGCCGGTGCGGACTCTCTCGCGGCGCGGGCTTCACGGCCCGCGCCGTTTTTTTTGGGGCCGCGGCGCAGCCGCACCCGGCGGGGCGCATCAATCGAGCAGCGCCCGCAGGCGCGGGAGATCGAAGGCCGCCGCGGCCTGGTCGAGATGGGCGATGCGGTCGACGCATGCCGGGTGCGCGGCGCGGGCGCGCTCCAAGGCGCGGCGCAGCGCGTCGAGGTCGCCTTGCGCCATGTGTTCGAGCAAGGCGGCGCGCAGTGCGGAGGGCAGCGGCGCATCCGCCGTCGGCGCGGCTGCGTCTTGGGGCGACGTCCCCGCCGCGGCGTCGCCGGGCGCTACCGTCCAGCGGAGGTCGAGCAGCGCGGCGATGCGCTCGAGCAGTTCGGATTGGCGGAACGGTTTCGCGAGAAAAGCATCCGCGCCGGCGGCCCGGCCGACGGCCGGATCGAAGGAGAGCACGCTGGCGGACATGAGCAGCACCTTTGTGCCGGCGGTGCGCGGCGCGGCGCGCAGCTCGCGGTTCAGGGCAAGTCCGTCCAGGCCGGCCATGCGGACATCGAGGATCGCGAGGTCCGGTGCGGGGGCGGTGCCGCCGGCGAGGGCGGCGAGCGCCGTCGTGCCGGAGTCGAACTCGGTGCAGGCGAAGCCGAGCGGGCCGAGCAGATCGTCGAGGAGGCGGCGATTGACGGCATGGTCGTCGACCACGAGCACGCGGCGGCGCTCGCCGGCGTAGCCCACGATCCGGGGGGCCGCGGCGGCGGTGTTTGTCGGGGCCGTCGCGGCGGGCAGGGCGAGCGCGAAGGCAAAGGTGCTGCCGCGGCCGGGTTCGCTCGCGAGCGTGATCTCGCCGCCCATGCGTTCGACGAGGGCGCGGCTGATGGCGAGGCCGAGACCCGTGCCGGGCGTGTCGGCGCGGTGGGCGGCGACTTGCTCGAAGGGCTGGAAGAGGCGGGCTTGATCGGCGGGGGCGATGCCGGGGCCGGTGTCGTGCACGGCGAACGCGAGGCGTTCGCCGTGCGGGTGAAAGTTGAGAGTTGAAAGTTGAAGGTCGGAGTCGGAGCAGGCGGCGGGCTGAGAGTCGGAGGCCGAGGGCTGAGGGCTGCCAGCGGCGCGGGTGACGCGGAGGGTGACGGAGCCGCGGGCGGTGAACTTGACGGCGTTGCCGAGGAGGTTGTCGAGGACCTGGCGGAGCTTTTGCGCGTCGCCTTCAACCAGCGGCGGGAGGCCCGGGGCGAGGTCGAGGGTGAAGGCGAGGCCTTTGGCGCCGGCGGCGACGCGGTGGGCGGCGGCGACATCGGCGAGGAGTTCGGCGAGGGCGAAGGGGGCGGGGCGCAGTTCGATTTTCCCGGCCTCGATTTTGGCGAGGTCGAGGACGTCGTTGATCATGCGCAGCAGGTGCTCGCCGCTCTGTTGCACGATGCGGACGCGTTCGTGCTGGTCGGCGGCGAGGCGGGAATCGCCCTGGAGGAGCTGGGCGTAGCCGATGACGCCGTTGAGGGGAGTGCGGAGCTCGTGGCTCATGGCGGCAAGGAAGGCGCTCTTGGCGCGGGAGGCGGCCTCGGCCTGGTCGCGCGCGGCGGCGAGTTCCGCGGTGCGGGTGGCGACGAGGGCTTCGAGGCGGCGGCGTTCGCGCTCGGCGCGGCCGAGGCGCCAGCGCACGAAGCCGAAAACGGTGCCGAGCCCGGCGAGCAGGTAGACGGCGAGCGCTTCGGTCGAGCGATGCCAGGGCGGCGCGACGGAAAACCGCGTGCGCGCGACCCCGCCGGTGCGGCCGAGGGCATCGCGGGCGCGGACCTCGAGGGTGAACGGGCCGCCCGTGAGGTTGGTGTAGGTGGATTCCGGAGACGCTGCCGTCCCCCAGGTCGCCTCGTAGCCGAGGAGGCGGGTCTCGTAGGTCACCGGGCCCGCCGCGGCGGCGGGGCTCGCGAACTGGAGGCGAATCGGCTCGCGGCTGAACGGGAGCGCGAGGATGGCGGCGGCGGGCCGCCACGCCTGCGGGCCGCGGACGATGGCGCCGATCACCGGATCGGGCGGGGGCGGCGGCGCGGCGGGAGCGGCGAGGTCGAGTCGCACGGTGGCGCGCGTGCCGGACACCCAGAGAAAGCGGCGGCCCGGTTCCTCGACGAGGGAAATGGTCCGGGCGCCGCCGTAGCCGAGCGTGGCGGCGACGGCGTGCGGGAGGGGCGACCACGTCGGTGCGGCGGAATCCGCGAGATCGAGTTCCCCGAGTTCGAAGTTGCCGTCGGCGAGCGCGACTTGGAACCAGAGGCGGCGGCGGCCGTCGCTCTCGATCGGAAGCGTGTTGATGCCGGCAGGCCGGTAGCGGGCGAATCGTTCATCGGGGACGAAGTGCTCGCCGTCGGGCGCGAGGCGGTAGACGCCGGACTTCAGGCAGGCGAGCAGGGTGTCTCCGAAGACGTGGAGTTTGACCCAGCCGGGGGCGGCGGGGAGGCCGCGGCCGGAGTCGAACAGCGTGCGGCCGGCGAGCGAACCGTCGGCGCGAAAAACGAGGCCGAGCACCACGCCGGCGGAAGTGCCGACCCAGACGCGGCGGCCCGGGGTTTCGACGATGTTGGTGGTTTCGAGCTCGAAGTCCGGCAGGCGGGCGAGCCGGGTCGCGGAGAAATCGGGCGCGATGCGGACGAGTTCGACGCCGCGCAGGAGGCCGGCCACGACGAGTCCGGGGATCGACTCGACGGCGTAGATGTCCTCGCAGGGGCCGGAGGTGGGGTGGAGGAGGCGTGCTTCGCCGTCGAGACGCACGAGGCCGCGTTCGCCGCCGCTGACGAGCGCGCCGTGGAGCGCGATGCTGTTGGAGAGCCGGCCGCTGACGGCAGGAGCGAAAGGCGCGAGGCGGGCGGACGCGGTGCCGTCGGCGGCCGGCGCGAGGCGGAGCGGCGGCACGTCGGACATCGCGAGGACGAGTGTGCCGGCGTGGCGGATGGGCTCCCCGCCGATGGCGTCGGCGCGGCCGTTGCGCAAGTCGAAGACCGACCACGCGGAGAGCGGGTCGAACACGGAGAGGCCGTAGGCCGTCTCGACCCACACTTGGCCGGCGGCGCCGAACGCGAGGCCGTAGGTGGCGGTGTTGGCGAGACCTTCGGCGGAGCCGAGGCGGCGCACGGGCGTGCCGTCGGCTGCCAGTTGCAGCAGGCCGGCGCCGGCGGTGCTGAGGAGCAGGCCGCCGTCGGCGAGGCGGAGACCGTTGCGGATGCCGTGGCGTTGCAGAAAATCGGCGGCGGGCACGGACCAAGGGACGAGCGCGACGGCGCCGTCGGCGGCCGGCGGCATGTGCAGCAGCGTGCCGTTGTCGAGGGCGAGCAGCGGACCGCGGGCGTCGGTGGCGGGGAATACGGTGACCCGGCGGGCGGCGGCGAGGCGGGGGTCGCGCACGGCGAGCCGCCACTCGCCGTCGCGCCACCGGTGCAGCGCGTCGCCGACGTGCAGGAAAAGATCGCGCCCGTCGAAGCGCACGGCGGGGCGCTGACCGGAGAATTCGCGCGCGGCGAAGGCGCCGTCGCTCCAGGTCAGCACGGCGCCGTCGATCGTGAAGATCACGCGTCCGTCGGCGGCGGCGGCGCTCCAGACGCTGGAAAACGCGCGGTGGGCGGCGGGCAGTTTTTCGACGAGGGAAACGAACCGGAGTTCGCCCGTGCCGGGGGCCGGTTCGAGCCGGCCGAGCTGGGCGCCGCCGCCGACGTAGAGCAGGCCGTCGGGCCCGAAGACGAGCGCGCGCGTCCAGGTGCCCGGGAGCGGATATTGGCGCCAGCGCTCGCCGTCGAAGGAGACGACGGCGCCGTAGGTGCCGAAATACATGACGCCGTCCGGCGCGCGGGCGCTGGCGAAGACCTGGCTGTGCCCGCGGTAGAGTTCGGGCGAGAAGTTGCGGATCGCGGGCAGGCCGGCCTCGGGGTCGAAGACGGCGGCACCTGCCGGGACGAGGCCGCCGAGGATGAGCGCGACCGCGGCGCGGAGGCGGCGGACGGCGCCCGCGCGCGGACGCGGGGCCGGGCGGGGAGCGGCGCGGTCCGGGCGGTGCGCGCCGGGCGGGGATCCGACGCGGGCGGCCGGACGGGGTGCGGTCACCGTTTGTAGATGGTGCCGCCCTTCATGACGAAGCCGACCTTCATCATGAGCGAGATGTCGGCGAGCGGATCGCCGGGCACGGCGACGAGGTCGGCGTATTTGCCGGCTTCGACGGAGCCGAGGTCCTTTTCCGCACCGAGGAGTTTGGCGGCTTCGATCGTGGCGGCCTTGAGGGCGGCGAGCGGGGGCATGCCGGCCTCGACCATGTAGCCGAACTCGAGGGCGTTGTCGCCGTGGGGGCCGACGCCCTGGTCGGTGCCGAAGGCGATCTTCACGCCGGCGGCGTAGGCGCGACGGAGGGTTTCCTGGATGACCGGACCGGCGGCGAGAGCCTTGGGCACGACGACGGCGGGGAAGTAGCCGGGAATTTTGGCCTTTTCCAAAACGAAGCGGCCGGCGCTGACGGTGGGCACGTAGTAGGTGCCGCGGGCTTTCATCAGCGCCATGACCTCGTCGCTCATGAAGGTGCCGTGTTCGATGGAATCGACGCCGGCCTCGACGGCGCGCTTCATGCCCTCGGTGCCGTGGGCGTGGGCGGCGACCTTGAGGCCGTATTCGTGCGCGGTGGCGACGACGGCGCGCAGTTCCTCGGGTGTGAACTGGGCGTTCTGGCCGTTGACGGCGACGGAGAGGACGCCGCCGGTGGCGGTGATTTTGATGAGATCGGAGCCCTCCTTGTAGCGCTGGCGGACGGCCTTGCGGGCTTCGTCGGGGCCGTTGATCACGCCCTCGACGGGACCGGGGTCGCCCATGGCGGCGGTGCGCACGCCGTTGGTGGGATCGGCGTGGCCGCCGGTGGTGGCGATGGATTTCCCGGCGGTGTAGATGCGCGGGGCGTCGGCGAGTTTTTCCTGCGCGGCCTTGCGGAGCGCGAGCGAGGAGCCGGCGGAGTCGCCGAGCACGCGCACGGTGGTGAAGCCGGCGAGCAAGGTCGTGCGCGCGTAGTGCGCGGCGCGGATGGCGAAGTCGCCGGGGTTGAGCGTGTGGCGCTCGGTGTAGCTGGTCGGGGAACTCTGGCCGTCGAGGTGGACGTGCATGTCCATGAGCCCGGGCAGGACGGTGGCGGCGCGGAGGTCGACGACGGTGTCGCCGGCGGCGGGCGCGGTGTATCCGGCGTCCACGGACACGATGCGCTCGCCGTCGACGACGACGGTGACGGCCTTCTTGGGCGCATCGGCGACGCCGTCGATGAGGGTGCCGCAGTGGACGAGGGTGCGGGCGGACGCGGGGAGGGCGGCGAAGGTCGCGGCGGCCGCCGCGAGGGCGGCGACGAGCGCGGCGGTGCGGGGACGGGGAATAGGCATGGCGCGAGTGAGGAGCCGCGCCGCGGGGGCGGCAACGGCGGAAACGTCCGCAGCAACGAGTGACGCCGCGGCGCGGCGGGTAGCGGCCCCGTCCTACTTGCCGCCGGCGGGCTTGAGCCAGCGGGCGAGGGGGAGATTTTGTTCGCGGATGCCGCGGACGGCGAGGGAGGCGACCGCCTCGGCGCCGGCGGCGACGAAGTGGGTATCGTCTTTGCGGCCGTCGGGGATTTTCGGGTGGGCGCCGGGCGCGATCCACATGAAGAATTTTTTCGAGGGCTCGTCGCCGGCGGCCTGCAGCCAGGCTGCGGTGGCGGCGGTGAGATCGAGCAGCGCGACGTTTTCCTCGCGGGCGACGGCGCGGACGGCGTCGGGGTAGGCGCCGTGGGTGTCGACGAGCTTGCCGGCGGCGTCGAACTTGCGGCGGCAGACGGGAGTGGCGAGCACGGGAGTGGCCTCTTTGGCGCGGGTTTCGCGGATGAAGCGGCGGAGGTTGTCGCGGAAGGTCGTCGCCGGGTCGGCGTAGCGTTTCGGGTCCTCCTTCTTCTCGTCGTTGTGCGCGAACTGGATCAGCACGAAGTCGCCGGGCCGGAGCGCGGTCGCGATTTTCTCCCAGCGGCCCTCGTCGATGAAGCTCTTGGTGCTGCGGCCGTTCATGGCGTGGTTTTGCACCATCGCGGGATCGACGAGAAAATCGCCGAGCGCCATGCCCCAGCCGCGCTCGGGCAGATCGAGCGGCTTGTTGGCCATGGTCGAGTCGCCGGCGAGATAGATCCGGGGCGCGGCGGCGGCGAGTGCGGCAACGGATATCAGTGCGAGGAGGAAGCGGGGGAGACGACGAAGCATGGGGGAAGAGGAAAAGGGGCGGAGGAGGAAAGCGCGGAGGCCGGGGCGGGGCCGGGGCACGCGGCGGAGGCGGGCAGAGGTCGCGCGGTCAGTGTTTCGTTCCGAGCCACGGCAACGTGTCGAGGTCGACGTTGCCGCCGCTGAGGATGAGGCCGACGCGCCGGCCGGCGACGTCGAGGCGGTTTTCGAGGAGCGCGGCGTAGGGCACGGCGGCGGACGGCTCGACGACGATCTTCACGGCGTCCCAGATGATGCGCATGGCGGCGACGATGCCGGCCTCGCTGACGGTGACGATGTCGTCGACGTGGGTGCGGGCGATGGCGAAGTTGGGCGCGCCGATATTGGTGCGGAGTCCGTCGGCGATGGTGTCGACGACGCCGAGGGGCTGGCGCTCGCCGGCGCGGAAGGAGCGGGCGGCGTCGTCGGCGCCGGCGGGCTCGGCGGCGATGATGCGCAGCGACGGGCGGAGCGCCTTGGCCGCGACCGCGGTGCCGGCGAGCAGGCCGCCGCCGCCGACCGGGCAGATGACGACGTCGAGGTCGGCGACGTCTTCCATGAGTTCGATCACGGCGGTGCCCTGGCCGGCCATGACGCGCTCGTCCTCGTAGGGGTGCACGAGCGTGGCGAGGGTGGTTTCGATGATGCGGGCGCAGGCTTCCTCGCGGGCGGCCTGGGTGGGTTCGCAGAAGGTGATCTTGCCGCCGTAGGCCTCGACCGCGCGGATCTTGGGTTTGGCGGAGTTGGTGGGCATCACGATGTGCGCGGGGATGCCGCGCAGGGTGGCGGCGCGGGCGAGGGCGGCGGCGTGGTTGCCGGAGGAGTGGGTGGCGACGCCGCGGAGCGCCTCGGCGTCACCGAGCGAGAAGACGGCGTTGGCGGCGCCGCGGGCCTTGAAGGCGCCGACCTTCTGGAGGTTTTCGCATTTGAAAAACAGTTTCCCGCCGCAGGTGGCGTCGAGGCGGGCGTTGGTGAGCACCGGGGTCCGGAAAATGTGGGGCAAAATGCGCGCATGGGCGGCGCGGATGGCGGCGAGATCGAGGGACATCGAGCGGCAGCTTGCGTGGCCGGCGGCGCGGGTGCAAACTCGCGCCATGGTCAAGAAACTGCTCCACACCCGCATGCGGGTGAACGATATCGAGCGCACGGTGAAGTTCTACGAGGACGCGCTGGGCCTGACGGTGGCGCGGCGGAGCATCTCGCCGCGCGGGGCGCAGATCGTGTTTCTGGCGACGCCGAACAGCGAGGAGGAGATCGAGATCTGCCAGCTGCCGAACAGCCCGAGCGTGCAGGTGCAGCCGGACCTGATGCACCTGGCGTTCGAGGTGGAGGACCTGGCGGAGTTCACGCGCCGGATCGAGGCGAAGGGGTTCAAACTCAGCGACGGGCCGACGCCGACGGGCAGCGGTTCGACCATTGCGTTCATCGACGCCCCCGAGGGCTACGAGGTGGAGCTCATCCAGCGCGCCAAGCGTTGAGCCCGCCGATGCCCGCCGGCGTCGCAGCCGGATCCTCCGGTCCCGTCCTATCCTCCGCATGACTTCGAATTTCACTCTCCATCTGCCGTTGCTCGCCGCGGCGAGCGTCCTGCTCCTGTTTCCGCTGCCGCTTCTGTTCGGCTTCGGCGGTCAATTTCGGGAGCTGGACCGGGCGTGGTCGAAGCTGCGTTGGAAGGCGTTTTTCTTTCCCTGGCATTGGCTGGATCTCGCGCGGTCGGTCGTCGGGGTGAAATTGCTGCTCGCGGCGTTTGTGATCGTGCCGGTCTCCAACGACCCGATCCCGAAAACGGCGGCCTTTGTCTTCGCCGGTGTGCTCGCGCTGGGGCTGATCGTGCAGACGGTGGCCTGCCGGGCGGAGGCGGGTTTTCACCTGCCGGTGGCCTATCTGTGCGCGACGGTGGTCGTTGTTTTTCCGCCGGTGCTGGCGTCGCTGGCCTTGGTATCGGCGTTCATGGTCGCGTTTGCGGTCAACACGCTGACGGCGTTTCTGTGGGCGCTGCCGGTGGCCTTGGGCGCGATAGGAATGTGGCTGTATCCGCATTGGATGCTGCTGGCGCCGCTGGCGGGTCTGCCGCTGGTGGCGGCGGTGATCCCGATGATGTTCCAAGGGCACTTCGTGCTGGCGCACAAAGCGGTGCCGGTGGATCCGGAGTCGCTGCGGGATCTGCGCTGAGCGGGCGCGGCGGGCGTCAGCGCCGGGCGGCGCGGCGTTCGCCGGCGAAAAGAAACTGCTGCGCGAAGCCGGCGAGCGGCCCGAAGTGGGCGCGCCCGAACTGGGCGAGCGGCGCGGGCTTCCAGCCGGCGAGGCCGTAGCGGCGCTCGAGGGTTTTGAGGATCCAGACGTCGACGGGAAACGCCTCGAGGCGACCGGCACCGAAGAGCAGCACGCAATCGGCGACTTTTTCGCCGACGCCGGGCAGGCCGCAGAGCCGGGCCTTGGCTTCGGCGTAGGGCAGCGTTTCGGTTTCCTCGAGCCAGCCGGGTCGGTCGGCGAGCCAGCGCGCGGTCTCCGCGATGTAGCGCGCGCGGAAGCCGAGCAGACAGGCGCGCAGTTCGGGCTCGGGGACGCGCGCGAGTTCCGGCCAGGTGGGCAGGCGATGGAAGCCGGGCGCGATCACCGCGCCGTGGCGCGCGGCGAGCAGGGCGACCATCTGCTTGATCTGCACGATCTGCTTGGTGGCGCTGCACAGGAAGCCGAGGAGCGTCTCGCCGAAGGGCTGGCGCAACAGGCGCAGACCGGGAAACTCGGCGAGGCAGTGCGCGAGATGGGCGTCGGTGCGCCACGGCAGGCGGTCGGCGAGGGCGGCGAAATCGAGGTCGGTCGCGAAGTAGCGGGCGAGCGCCGCGGGCGTGGCGGCGGCGAGCGCGACCGGCGCGCGCCACTCGAGTGCGGGGGCGTCGCCGGCCGGCCGGCGAACCTGCACGACGTGGTCGGCCCATTGCCCCTGCCACGCGGTGTCGTCGACCGGTTGCCAACGGAAGGCTTGGCCGCCGTCGAGCGTCTCGGCGAGCACGTCGGCGCGGCGGGCGGGCACGCCCGGGAGCGGGGCCCAGGGCGACCAAGCGGTCACTTCGCCGGTTTTTCCCACAGGAAACTCTTGTGCTCGGCGAGCGGGCGGCCGTCGGCGGCGAGGAGCACGAGGCGCCAGGCGACGGGCTGGGCTTTTTCGCCGCCGGGCCAATCGGCGCCGGTCAGACCGAGCTGGAAAACTGTTTCGCCCGCGGGCACGGCGGCGGGGAAGGAAAACGTCTTCGCGTCCGGCGCATCGGGGCGGATGACGTCGACGACGAAACGCGCGCCGGCGAGCGCGGCGGGATGTTTCACCCGCACGAGGAAGTAGTAGCCGGCGCGGGTCTCGGGCCGGGTGCGCACGACGATTTGGCCGGCGGGGACTTCGCCGCGCCCGAAGTATTCGCCGATGCGCTCGAACGATTCGGCGCTGCGCCACGACGGCCACACGCGCACGAACTCGGCGGCGGCCGCGCGGGCGGCGCCGACGGCGAGCAACAACAGGACGACGAGCGGGAGGGCGGTGCGCATGGAAGGGACGGCGGGAGCGAGGCGGGGACGTTGGGCGGGGCGGGGCCGGGCGACAACGCCTCAGTTGCGCAGCTCGACGCGCTGCAACCGACGGAAAACGAGCGGCGCGGGTTCCCAGTTTTTCACGGCGGGATCGATGAGGTAGGTCTGCGCGCCGAGGTAGACGGGGGCGACGGGCGCGGACTCGAGCAGCACGGCCTCGGCCTGTTGCAGGAGTTCGAAGCGCGCGGCGGCATCGGCGGTGCGCGCGGCTTGGGCGAGCAGGCGGTCGTAGTCGGCGTGTTTCCAGCCGGTCCAGTTGTAGGAGCTGTCGCCGGCGAAGAGGCCGAGGAACGTGACGGGATCGGGGAAGTCGGCGGTCCACGCGGCGGTGGAGATGGCGTAGTTGAGCGACTGCTGGTTCTGCACCCAGGTCTTCTGCTCGACCTGCGAGATCGTGGTGCGCAGGCCGAGGTCGCGGAGCCAGATCGCCTGCAGGGCCTCGGCGAGTCGCGGCATGATCTCGTCGTTGCGGCACTGGAGATCGAGGACGGGGAGGCCGGCGCCGTCCTTGAAGCCGGCGGCGGCGAGCAAGGCGCGGGCGGCGGCGACATCGGTGGGGACGGCGGCGCGGGCGGTGTAGCCGCCGGTGCCGGGCGGGGTGAACGCCGCGGCGGGGGCGCGGCTGCCTTGGAGCACGGACTTGGCGAGCAGGGCGCGGTCGATCACGAGCGAGAGGGCGCGGCGGACGCGCGGGTCGTCGAGCGGCGGGCGGGTGGTATTGAAACGGATGAAGTTGATCTGCGAGGTCGCGTCGACGCGGAGCTTGTCGGGGTCGCGCTCGCGCCAGCCGGCGACCTTGGTGACGGGGAGATTGAAGGTGACGTGCAGTTGGCCGGCGCGGAAATCGCGCTCCTCGACGTCGGGGCTCTCGATGGGGAAAAAGATCACGCGCTCGAGCGCGGCGGTGGCGGCGTCGCGGTGGAGCGGATTTTTGGCGAGCACGAGGCGGGCGTTGGGCTGCCACTCGGCGAGGATGAAGGCGCCGTTGCCGACGAGGCGGCCGGGGCGCGTCCACGGGGTGCCGCGGCGGTCGGGTGCGCCGTGGGCGGCGATGGCGCGGAGGTTGACGGGAAACCAGGCCGGCATCGAGACGAGCGCCGGGAGGTAGGGCACGGGGTTTTCGAGCGTGAGCACGACGGTGCGCGCGTCGGGGGCGGCGGCGCCGACGGCGGCGGGGTCGGCGAGTTTCTTGGTCGCGAAGGCCTCGGCGTTTTTGAGGACGAAGAGGTAGCTGGCGTTGTCGGAGGCGAAGCCGGGATCGAGCACGCGGCGCCAGGAGGCGACGAAATCGGACGCGGCGAGCGGGGAGCCGTCGGACCAGCGGAGTCCGGCGCGCAGGCGGAACGTCCACACGAGGCCGTCGGCGGAGGCGGACCAGGACTCGGCGGCGGCGGGGAGCGGCGCGGTGGTGCGCTCGTCGAGCACGGTGAGGCCCTCGAAGAGGGCGTTGACGACGATCTGGTCGGTGAGAATGGACGCGAGGTGGGGGTCGAGGTCGCCGGGCTCGGCGGCGTTGCCGAGGAGGAGGGTCTTGGTGCGCAGGCCGGCGGCGGCGGGGGCTTCGCGTTTGGCGCAGCCGGACGCGGTCGCGAGGAGGACGAGACCCAGGCCGAGCGCGAAGGCGGCGGCGAGGCGGCGGGAGCGGACGGCGGAGGCGGCGGGCGCGGGCATGGCGGGCAGGGAAGGGCCGCGGCGACGGGCGGCCAAGCGGAATTGCGCGGCGACGGTGGACCGCGGGGGCGCGGAGCCCGGGTATTTCGTTGCGTGGTCCGGGCGGCGCGTGGAGGCTGCGCGCGTCACCCTCCTTTTTCACTGCGATGAAGTGGTATTACGCGATCAAAGGCCAGCAGGCCGGCCCGGTGGACCAGGCGCAATTCGAGCAGCTCGTGGCGCAAGGCACGATCATGGCGGATACCCTCGTGTGGCGCGAAGGGCTCGCGGCGTGGCAGCCGTATTTCACGGTGGCGGTGCAGCCGGCGGCCGCGGAGGCGCCCAAGCCCGGCGACGACGGCACGGAGATCTGCGCGGTCAGCGGGAAACGCTACCCGCGGCGCGAGATGACCAACTACGGCGGGCAGTGGATCAGCGCGGAGCACCGCGACGCGTTTTTCCAGAAAAAGCGCGAGAGCGTGCGGCTGGATGCGGCGGATGGGATCGGCGGCGCGAAGAAATCGGGCGGCCTGTTGGGCGGATTGCGCGGGCTCTTCGGCGGCAAGCCGAAGGGGTGACCGGCGGCTGCGGCCGGCGGCGGAGGCGGGGTGCGCGCTCCCCGGCGACGCGGCGGCGGGGGGCGGCCCATGGACGACGGCCGGCGCGGCGGCGTGCAACCGGTGCCCGCGGGGCGGGGGGCGAAGTTTTTTTCTAAGATTCCGCACGGTGTCGCGTCTAACGGGTGATTCCGCATGCTCACCACCACTGCGAGTGACCGGGAGGGATTGCCCGAAGCGGCCGGGTTTCTGGAGCGCACCGTCGCGGAGCACCAGGTGCCGCTGCTGCGTTTCGCGACGCGGTTGTGGGGCGATCCGGAGCGCGCGCGCGACGTGGTCCAGGACACGTTTGTCAAACTCATGGCCCAACCCCGCGAGCAGATCAACGGGCACACGGTCGAGTGGCTGTTCACGGTTTGCCGGCACCGCGCGCTCGACGTGCTGCGGAAGGAGGGGCGGATGCAGCGTTTCGAGGAGGGGCAGGCGGAACGCGTGACGGCCGGCGAGCCGCGGCCGGGCCGCGACCTCGAGGCGGCGGAGACGCGTGCGACGATCTTGGCGCTGATCGACCGGCTGCCGCCGAACCAGCAGGAGGTCGTGCGGCTGAAGTTCCAAAACGGTTTCAGCTACAAGGAAATCTCCCGCATCACCGAACTCTCGGTGAGCAATGTGGGCTTTTTGATCCACACCGCCGTGGGCCGACTGCGCACGGAGTTTGCCGCCCGGCGGCCGTAAGGAGACTGCACCATGAACCAAACCCGCCTCCAGCCCGACGATCCTCGTCTCACCGCCTACGCGGTGGGCGAACTCGAGGGGCCGGACCGAGCCGCGGTCGAGGCCGCGCTCCGCACCGATCCCGCGCTCCGTGTCCAGGTCGAGGAACTGCGGGCCACCGCGGCGTTGCTGGCATCCGCGCTCGCCGCGGAGGCCGAGGCACCGGTCGCGCCCGAGCCGGCGCTCGCACCGGTGGTGCCGATCCGCGACGGCGCGGACGCGCGGCCGGAGCCGACGGTTGCGGCGATCCTGCCGGGAACGGAGCCGCAGCGCCCCGACGGCGGGCGGGGAGCGCGGGCGGGGCGCGGGCGGCGCGCGGAGTTTTTCACGTTTCCCCGGCTCTACTATGTCGCCGGTGGCATCGCGGCGGCGGGGCTCGCGGTGATGGTGACGCTGTATCAGGACACCTTTGACGCCAAGGAGCGGGCCCGGGCGGAGGCGCTGCGGACGGCGATGGTGGAGCGCGGCGGTCCGCGCACGGTGGAGGTGGCGCTGCCCGTGTTTGCGCCGGCGGCCGGCGAGACGGCGCCGGC
>JBILLY010000730.1:0-3253 GCA_044375835.1 Opitutaceae bacterium | reverse complement strand
CGGATCAAGGACGGAGGGATTGAGAGAACCACTGATGGGTTTCGCCAAGAGGCGAAACCTGGGAATGGACCTCCGCCTGATCGGCTCCGGAGTAGGTTCGGGGGTCGGCTGATCGCCGGCGGGAGGTCCCGTTTGTGGGGCCCGACCGCGGAAGAATTCGAGGCGGGGGCTTGGGTTCGACCGGTGCCGACGGACGGTGGGTCAGCGCGGGGCGGGGCCGGGCGCGGGGTAGACGGGCTTGGGCAAGGTGCGCCAGAGCTGGGCGCCGAGGGCGGCGAGGAGTGCGGCGGAGGCGGGGCGGTCGGCGATGTTTTCGTTTTCCTGCGGATCGACGGCGTGGTCGTAGAGTTCGCGGGCGGCGATGCGACCGTCGGCCTGGTCGAGCCACTCGATGTAGCGGTGGCGCTCGGTGCGCATGGCGTAGCCCATGTAGTCGCGGCCGCCGTGCTTGCGGGGAAATTGGCTGAAGGCGGCGGCCTTCACGGCGGTGGCGGTGCCACGGAGGAGCGGTGCGAGGCTCCGGCCTTCGAGCACGGCGGGAATCGGGAGGCCGGCGAGGTCGCAGAGGGTCGGATACACGTCGACGAACTCGACGAGGGCCGGGGAGACGCCGCGGCCGTTGGCGGCGGCGCCGGGGGCGCGGATCATGAGCGGGGCGCGGGTATCGATCTCGTAGTTGGTCTGCTTGGCCCAGCCGCCGTGCTCGCCGAGTTTCCAGCCGTGGTCGCCCCAGAGGACGACGATGGTGTTTTGGGCGAGGCCGAGGCGGTCGAGTTCGTCGAGGAGGCGGCCGACCTGGGCGTCGATGAACGAAACGGAGGCGTAGTAGCCGTGGCGGAGTTCGCGCTGCTGGGCCTCGGTGAGCGGACGGTCGAAGGGCGAGGGGGCGTCGGCGTAGTCGAGGTAGCCGCGCAACTCGTAGAAGCCGCCGAGGGAGCGGTCGCCGAACGCGACGGGCGGGGCGCCGCGCGGGAGAAATTGATTCGGCGCGAGAGGCAGGCGGGCGCGGTCGTAGAGGTCCCAATATTTCTGCGGGGTGATGAAGGGCAGGTGCGGGCGGATGTAGCCGACGGCGAGGAAGAAGGGGGCGGGGGCGGCGGCGAGTTCGCGGAGCTTGGCGAGGGCATCGGAGGTGCGGCGGCCGTCGGCGTTTTTCTCGTCGGGCTGCCGCTGGATCTCGGTGGCGGGGCCGCGCATCTTCTGGATGGTGTCGGCCTTCTTGCCGGCGGCTTTCATCTTTTGCCGGTAGGCGGCGAGGCGGGCGCGGTTTTCCTCGGAGTGGGCGACAACGTCGGCGGGGGCGGGGTTGTGGTTGGGTTCGTCCCAGGAGGCGGCGTCGGGGAAGATGTTGTGGTAGATCTTGCCGTAGGCGACGGCGCGGTAGCCGTGGGCGCGGAAGTGCTGCGGGAGCGTCACCACATCCGGGATACGCGTGCGCATCTCGGTGACGAGGTCCCAGACCTTGGTGGAGTCGGGGCGCAGGCCGGTCATGAGACTGACGCGGGAGGGATTGCAGACGGCCTGCTGGCAGTAGGCGCGCGAGAAGGCGACGCCGGTGGCGGCGAGGCGGTCGAGATTCGGGGATTTGACGAAGTCGGAGCCGTAGCAGCCGAGTTCGGGGCGGAGGTCGTCGACGGCGATGAAGAGGATGTTGGGCCGCGCGGCGGCGGGCGCGGCGGCGCGGAGCGCGGGGCCGGCGAGGAGGACGAGGGCAACAAGCGCGGCGGCGGCGCGGGCGGGGGCGAGCATGGGACGGAGCGGGCGGGCGGGGCGGTCAGAGCGTGGCGAGCAAAAGCGCGAGCGTGGCGAAACCGCCGCCGAGCGCGGCGAAGCCCCAGCGGCGGGTGGAGGGGATTTTCCACCAGAGGAGAAATCCGGTCGCGATCCAGGCGAGCATGGCGACGCAGAAGACATCGACGATCACGGCCCAGACGAGGGGGAGGACGCCGGGTTGGCCGTAGCCGGTGCGGCGGTGGAGGCGGATGAGGACATCGACCCAGGAGGACGGCTGCTGCTCGGCGCGGAGCTTGCGCGCGGCGGGATCGGCGGTGAGGCGGAGGGGTTGGCGGAAGTTCTGGACGTTGACGACAACGCGGGTGGCGGCGCCCTGACCCTGGCGTTGGACGCCGAAGGGACCGGAAAGGTCGTGCGCGGCGAGCAGGCGGGTGGCGAAGGCGCGGAGGGCGTCGGGTCCCGCGGAGGCGGCGGGCAGTTCGACGACGAGGTCCTTTTCCCAGAGCGGGCGCCACGACGGGTCGGCGGGGCGGAAGCGGCGGAACTGCTCGGCGTGGTTGAAGAGCACGGTCGAGGCGGCATACATGGCGAGCCAGGGCAGGAGCAGCAGGCCGAGGTAGAGGTGCAGCCGGCGGACGAAAAGCGCGGTGGGCTTCATGGCGGCGGGCGGCGTCAGATGGTGAAGAGGAGCACGGCGAAGAGGCCGCAGCCGGCAAGGGCAACGAGGGCGCCGGTCAGGCGGGCGGGCCGGATCTCCCACCACATCCAGAGACCGGATACGGCCCAGAAGAGCATGCCGGCGACGGCGAGATCGACGACGAAGGCCCAGACTTTGGCGGGGAGAAACGGCTGTTCGTAGCCGTGGCGGAAATGGGCGCGGTTGAGAAAGACGGGGGCGGAGAAGACCTGTTTCTCGAGGAGAAGGCGGTTCTCGGCGCGGACGTAGGTGATGCGGTGGACGGCGAACGGGGCGTTGCGGACGATGACGAGGCGGGGCGAGGACGGCTGGCCCTGGACGTGGAAGGTGCCGGTCAGGCCGAGGTGATCGAGGATCTGGGCGCCGATGACGCGGGCGTCGGCGTCGGTCGAGAACACGGCGGAGTAGGGGCGCTCCTCGACCTTCTCGAACTGGCCGAAGCTGCCGCCGTAGAACGCGCGCACGGCGGCGCCGTGGTTGAGCACGAGGCCGCTCAGCGCGTAGATGAGCATCCACGGGGTGAGGAAGAGCGCGAGGTAGAGGTGGATGCGCCGGATGAGCTTGGAGGCGGGGAGGGGCACGGGCGGAGTGATGAGTGATGAGTGAGGAGTGAGGAGTGACGAGTGATGAGTGAGGAGTGAGGAGGGGGACTTGCGGGGAATGACGGATGACGGATGACGGATGACGTATGACGGATGACGAATGACGGATGACGAGTGACGGATGACGAGTGACGTGTGACGCGGGGTGAGGTCGAACGGGTCAGAGGAGACGGGGGCCTACCAGGGTGCGGAGCTGGGGGATATCGAAGGACTCGAGGAG
>JBILLY010000728.1:0-3258 GCA_044375835.1 Opitutaceae bacterium | reverse complement strand
CGCCACATCCGGGCGATTACCCGGAGCGTTGGCCGAAGCGGCTGGCGGCCTTAGGGCGTGGGCTGGGGTAGGTGGACGGTGCGACTTAGTTGGCGGGGTGGAATTGGCGCTGGCGGCCTGGCCAAAGCGGGACCGAAGCTTTGCGAACCGATGGCTGGCGGGGGCGTTGCACTTGGGCGCGCCTGATGCGGTGAAGCTGCTACCCGGGCGAGGTTGCGCATGGGGCACGAGAAGAGGCGGCGCCGACTCTGGCGAAGCTGACTACAGGAGTTAGGGGCTGACCCCGTGGGTCGCTTCACCAATTTCAAAGGGAGCAGGTTCGAATGCAAAGCACGCCGGCAGTATTTGCATGTTTTGCAGAACGTCTCCGCTTCTAAAGCTTCGGCCAGTATACCTGTCTGTGGATAGCTAATCAGATGCAACACGGCGAGGCCTGAGGTAAAATCAGGCTTTAGGAATTGGGGTTGACTGGGAAGGGAAAGGGCGGGCGCCCTTCGCGTTGCGCCCGCCGTTGTCCCTTGGGGGCTTATCCCAATGCCGTTCGTCGACTTCCTCCGCTCTGGCAGTGCGCGGGAAGCGTGGGGATCGGAAGTGAGTTTAGGGCGGCAGCGATGGGGAGTTGGGATGGATCGGTGTAAGCCTTCATTGTGAGCTTGAGGTCGCTGTGGCGCATCAGCTCTTGGACGACGCGAGGGTGTGCGCCGGCGTTGAGTAGGTTCGTGCAGAACGTCACGCGGAGCGCGTGAAGGTCGGCGCGGCCGTGGTCGGTTTCGAACAGGATGCCGGCGGCGGCGAGGTCGCGGCGGATGGTGGAGATGCGCGGCACCCGGTTGTGAAACACCCATTCTGTCGGCAGCGGGTGCGGCGGCAGAATTGACCGCACAGCGTCGACGACGTGCGGGCGAAGGCGCATGTGGGTCGGCTTCTTGTTCTTCGTGATCGAGGCGGGGAGCAGCACGAACGGGGCAGGGGTATCCAGACCTTCCACTTGGGCGCGCCTGATGCGGTGAAGCTGCTACCCGGGCCAGGTTGCGCATGGGGCACGAGAAGAGGCGGCGCCGACTCTGGCGAAGCTGACCAAAGGAGTTAGGGGGTGACCCCGGGTCGGTGCGCACTTTCCGACTCTTCTCACCGGTTGAGTATCACTTCTTCACCTAGCAGAAAATAGATGGCCGGAAGGCAATAGCGCGGATCGGAAGACCCAAACTCCACACCGTCTCCAGCGCCGCCGGCCCCTTTGACCTTCGTGCCATTTCGGGTCCCCTCAAATTCAAACAACTCACTTGTCCCTATTCGGTATCTCCCCGTGATCCGGAGGTTCTCCACGCCGCTACTCCTCCGCGAATCAGTGAATTCCCCTTCTTCGTGGTCGGAGACGAAATCGGTTTTTACGGTCCCCGCTTGGATCGCCGGGAAAAGCCACGCCCACCCGCAATATGCGGTGAAGTGATCACCATCGCTGATGGCATTCACCTCATCTCCAAGGAAGGACCACGTGAGTGAGTCGTTTACAAACCCTCGGCCCTTCTTTCCGCCCGGCATCTCATAGTCGACGACGTGAATGCGAATCTTTCCGTGGGTAACCAACTTCGCTTTCTCAGTCTTGCGATAGCGAATCATCTTCGGCGCCACACCGAATTCTAGCGTGTGGGACAACCACTCTGCCATCTGGTCTTCGATCTTCTTCTTGTCGACAAATCCGAGTGCTCTCTTGCCCAAATTCAAAAGTGATCCGCAGGAAGGACTCGCGCTGGGCGTCCCGTGTGGCGACGCGCGAGAGTCCATGATGGGGGCGCCTCGCTCAGCTTTGCGTTCGTCGGTCCAGAGCAGCTTGAATTGCAAATCGTCGCCGAGCACTCCCGAGATTTTTTCCATCGCGTGCTCGCTGTAAAAAATCGGACAGATATTGAGCCCAGGAATCTTAAACGCATCTGCCGCGCGAATTTTCTCCGGCAAGAACTCGTATCGCCGAATATACATAAGCCGACCATCATTGAATCGCGAAACGTCGGATCTCGATAGATCGACTGCATCGATCACCCTAAGGGGATGCCAGACACACAGTGGCTCTTCGCATTCGAGCGGCAAGAGCTCGCCAATCGTCGCCAAGAACGGCTCGAGGCGAAGAGCGGCTTCTTCCCGCAGCACGAGAGCATGACTCATGCAGATCGACGGACAAAGAGAGCGCGCGAATCGTCTGTGGTGCTCGTCTTCCTTTATGATCTTCACGCGAAAAGGCGTCCATGAGTGCTTTCGTGGCGTTCCATCGAGCAATTCAACTCCCGGGTCGAGCGGCACGGCAGTCTGCACGATCTCCCGCCGCTTACCGCCGAAAGCCTGGAAGATCTTCATTTCGACGAAACCGATTACATGCCGACCTTGGTCTGTTCAACAATAAGCCTGCATTCGACTTCCGTATGGAACTCAGCGCGGGAAGTTGGTGCTGTCTGTCGCGAAACTTCGTGGAAAAGGTGGGCATGTTGGCCCGGTGAGTGATCCGGATTTGGGGTTGCGGGGTGGGGCGGGGAGGGGGCATTTCCCGGCGGTCGTGGCGAACCAACCTCTATTTCCGCAGCGGCGCAGGCTCGGGTGGGCGTTGGTGATCGTCGCGCTCGTGTTTGTCGCGTCGAGCCGGTCGACGGTGGCCGCACCCGGGGTGGCCCGCCACGAGGACAAGGTCGTGCACTTCGCGGTCTACGGGTTGATCGGCACGCTGGTGTGCCGGGCGGCGCGGCCGGGTTGGGGCGGGGCCGTGACCGCGGTCGCGCTCGTCTCGGCCTACGGGGCGACGGACGAGTGGCACCAGAGTTTTGTGCCCGGGCGGAGCAGCGATTTGGCGGACTGGGTCGCCGACACGCTGGGCGCGGCGACGGCGGCGGCGCTCTACACGGGGTGGGGTCGGTATCGGGGCTGGCTGGAGCGGCCGGTGGGGTGGAAACGCGGCGGCGCGGCGCAGGCCGGGGTTGAAACGGCGGCGCCGGCGGCAAGGGTGGCGGGCCGATGAACGGTTTTTTTGGCGACACCCCGCGGCTGCGCGCGGCGATCTGCGCGGTGCTGTTTGCCGGGACGTGGCTGTTTTTTGGGCGGGCGCTGGGGCACGACTTCGTCAACTACGACGACCCGGACTACGTGACGGCGAACGCGCACGTGCAGGCCGGGTTGACGTGGGAGACGGTGAAGTGGGCGCTGCAGTCGGGCGAGGCGTCGAACTGGCACCCGCTCACGTGGGTGTCGCACGCGCTGGATGTGTCGCTCTTC
>JBILLY010000727.1:0-3259 GCA_044375835.1 Opitutaceae bacterium | reverse complement strand
GAGCGATGCGCGGCTTCCTGGCCACCGGTGAGTCCGGGCTCGCGTCGGCGTGGGAGGCGGACGCCGTCGCGCTGGCCGCGGATAGCGCTGCTCTCGGGCGACGATTACGGGAGGCGCGGGCCGAGGAGACCGCCGTCGCCCGGATCGCTGCGCTCGCTGCGGCCAGCCGGCGCGATGCCGAGAGCGCGATGGCGCGCCGGCGCGCCGGGTTCGCCGTGGCCGAGGAGGAGTGGGCGCCCGGACTGGTCCGGTTGCGCGCGGAACTGGATCAGGTGACCCGACGGGTCGACGCGCAGGTGGGGGAGCAACGCACCGCCAACCGGCGCAGGCTGGGCCTTGTGGTCGCGGCGATCGGCACCATCGGGGCCGGGACGCTGATGGTTGTCTGGATAATCTGGCGGAGGAGCGAGGCGGCCTTTCGCCGCGCGCGCGCGGCGGAGGGCGACGTGGCCGGCGCGGCGGCGGACCTCGAGCGGCGAATCGCCGAGCGGACGGCGGAACTCGCCGAATCCCACGACTTGCTGCGCAAGCGCGAGGCGCAGCTGCGCACGGTGACGAACTCGGCCAACGTCGGCCTCGTCGTCGTCGATGCCGAACACCGGCTGCGCTATGTCAACCGGGCCTACGCGCTCGGCGTGGGCAAGCCGGCGGCGGAAATCGTGGGCCGGCACGTCCGCGAGGTGCACGGCGCGCACTACGAAACGGAGCTGCGGTCCGGGCTCGAGCGCTGCTTGGCGGGCGACGTGGTGGCGGGCGAGACGACCCTGCCGGCGGTGGGGGCGGGGCGACCGGCGCGCAGTTTTTCCGTGGTGCTGACGCCGGACCGCGAAGGCGCGGGCCCCGTCGCAGTGGTGGTGTTGGCCGACATCACGGAGCAACGCGAGGCGGAGCGCGGGTTGCGCGAAAGCCGGCGGCTCTACGCCAACTTGGTCGAGCAGTTGCCCGCCGGGATCTTCCGCAAGGATCTCGCGGGGCGCCATACGTTCGTGAATCCGGCTTTTGCGCGGATGACCGACGCCGCCGCCCCGGACCTGGTGGGCCGGACGTCCGGTGAATTTGCGCGACTGCGCCGGACCGCCCGGGGAAACGATTGCCCCGACGGGTGGGAGGCGAGCTACGTCGCCGCGGACCGGCACCACGCGGAAATCGTGGAGACCGGCCGAACGCTGGCGCAGGACGAGGAGATGATCATGCCCGGCGGGGAGCGCCGGAATTTCCACACGATCAAGTCTCCGGTGCGCGACGAGGCCGGCACGATCAACGGTTCGCAGGGCATCCTCATCGAGGTCACGGAGGCACGCCAGGCGGAAGCCGCGTGGCGCGCCGGCGAAGTGCGCATCCGGCTGGCGACGGAAGCGGCGGCGATCGGCTTTTGGGAATCCGACCTGCGCACCGGTCGCATCACGTGGTCGGACCGGGAGGCGACGCTCATGGGCTACGCGCCCGGGGAATTCTCGGGGCGGCCCGAGGATTTCGTCGCCCTGATCCACCCGGACGACCGGGAGAAGTTCCGGGCGGCGAGGCAGCGCGCGCTGGAGGGGGCCGACGACTACAGCGTGGACCTGCGATTCGTGCGCCGCGACGGAACGGTGCGCTGGGGCTTGGTGCGGGGTCGCGTGGAGCGCGACGAAGCGGGCGCGCCGGTGCGCTTTGTCGGCGTGGAGATCGACCTCACGGCGTTGAAACTGGCCGAGCTGGAAGTCCGGGAGCAACGGCGCACGCTGGCGCTGTTCGTCGAGCATGTGCCGGCGGCGATCACGATGCTGGACCGGGACCTGCGCTACCTGAGTGCCAGCCGGCGGTGGGCACGGGATTTCGCCGCCGACAGCCCGGAGCTGATCGGCCGGCGGCATCCGGAACTGTTCGCGGAATTCTCTGAGGAATGGTGCCGGCGGTATGAACGCGCGCTCGCCGGCGAACGCGTGCGCGTGGAGGCGGAACGCTGGGTGCGGTCGGCCGGCGAGCGCTGGATCCGCTGGGAATTGCACCCGTGGACGGACGACCGGGGCGACATCGGCGGCATCGTGATTCTCGCCGAGGACATCTCGGCGCGCCGGACCGCGGAACTCGCGTTGCAGACCGAGCGGACGCTGCTTCGGACGATTTTCGACGTCCTGCCCGAGTCGATCTACGTGAAGGACCGCGACAGTCGTTTCCTGATGGCGAACGCCACGTGCGCCGCCGACATGGGCGAGCCGGCCGCGGCGGCACTCCTGGGAAGGACGGATGCCGACTACTTCGACCCGGGGCTGGCCCCGAGATTCCGCGAAGCCGAGCTGGGGGTTTTGGGCGGTCGGGATATCCGCGACCGGCACGACACTTTTCGGCGGGAAGATGGAACCGTGTGCCACCGGATCAACACGGTCGTGCCGCTGTGCACGCCCGAGGGCAGGGTGTTCGGTCTGCTCGGCACGAGCCGCGACGTCACCGCGGCGAAGCAGGCGGAACAACAGATCCGCGAGCTGAATGCGCGCCTGGAGCAGCGCGTGCTCGAGCGGACGGCGCAACTCGAGGCGGCCAACAACGAACTGGAGGCGTTCTCGTATTCGGTTTCCCACGACCTGCGGGCGCCGCTGCGCGCGATCGACGGGTTCTCCCGGATCGTGGAGGAAGATCATGCGGAGTTGCTGCCCGCCGAGGGTCGCCGGCGCCTGTCGACCGTCCGCAGCGAAGCCCGGCGCATGGGGCGGCTGATCGACGACCTGCTGGCCTTTTCGCGGTTGGGACGCGGGCCGGTGGAGGCCGGACCGGTCGATATGGACGCGCTGGTGCGCGAGTGCCTGGCGTCGCTGGCGCCGGACTGCGCGGGTCGGAAGATCGTCTGGGAAGTCGAGGCGCTGCCGGCGGCCCGGGGGAATGCCAGCCTGATCCGGCAGATCTGGGCCAATCTGATCGACAACGCGGTGAAATACACCCGCCCCCGGGCCCAGGCGACGATCCGGATCTCCGCGGCCACCACGGCCGAGGGAGTCGCGGTGTATGCGGTGCGGGACGACGGCGTCGGTTTCGACATGCGCTATGCCGGGCGGCTTTTCGGGGTGTTCCAACGGCTCCATCGTGCCGATGAGTTCGAGGGCACGGGCGCCGGGCTGGCCATCGCCCGGCGAATCGTGCAGCGTCACTTCGGACGCATCTGGGCCGAGTCGGCACCGGACCAAGGCGCGACCTTTAGCTTCACCCTGTTCGAAACCACCCCGCATGAACGACCGCCCACCGGCTGAGATCCTCCTCGTCGAGGACAACCCCCATGATCTCGAAT
>JBILLY010000726.1:0-3263 GCA_044375835.1 Opitutaceae bacterium | reverse complement strand
CGGACGCCCGCTACGACGGCGTGCTCGTCGACGCGCCGTGCAGCGGCAGCGGCACCTGGCGGCGCTCGCCGCACCTCAAGTGGACCACGACGCCGGAAATCGTCGCCGAGCGCGCCGCATTGCAGGGCCGCGTGCTGCGCCGCTTCGCCCGCTGCGTGCGCCCCGGCGGCCTGCTCGTCTACGCGACCTGCTCGTTGAGCCCGCGGGAAAACGAAGACATCGTCGCCGGCTTTCTCGCCGAAACCGGCGAAGCATTCCGGCCCGAACCGCCGGCGCGCACCTTCGGCTTCCCGCTGCGTCGCCACGGCCTCACGATCTGGCCGGCGCGCCACCGCACCGACGGGTTTTACGTCTGCGCGCTGCGGCGCCGATAAATACCCTTGCGGCGCCCCTGCCCCGCCCAACCATCGGTCGACTGTGGTTCCCGACGCCGATTACCGCATCAAGCTCCAGGTCTTCGAAGGTCCCCTCGACCTCCTGCTCTTCCTGATCCGGAAGAACGAGCTCGATATTTACGACATCCCGATCGAGTCGGTCACGCGGCAATACATCGACACGCTGCACGCCATGCAGCAGCTGGACCTCGACGTCGCGGGCGAATTCTTCGTCATGGCCGCCACGCTGATGGAGATCAAAAGCCGGCTCCTGCTCCCGAAGGGACAGCACGCCGTCGATCCCAACGCCGAGGACGAGGAGGTCGATCCGCGCTGGGAACTCGTGCACCAGCTGCTGCAATACAAGAAATTCAAGGAAGCCGCCGCCACCCTCGCGAACCTCGTCGAGACCCGCCAGAATCTGATGGCGCGCCACGTCTCGACGCTCGCCAACGATGAGACCGAGCGCCCGCTCAAGGGCGTCGACCGCATCGAGCTCTGGAACACCTTCAACATCGTCCTCCGCCGCCTCGCCGAGAAACTTGTCGTCGGCGAAATCCACGACGAACAGGTCACGGTCGCCGACCAGATGGAATGGCTGCTCGGGCGCACGCGCGAGACGCGCACGTTTGTGTTTTCGGAGCTCTTCCCCGAAGGCGTCACGCTGCGGCGGCTCGTGGCGACGTTTCTCGCGATGCTCGAGCTGACGCGGTTGAAAAAGCTCCGCATCCGCCAGAGCGAAGCCTTTGCCGACATCGTCGCGGAAGCCGTGGTGGACACGCCCGTCCCGGAGACGTCTCCCGCCTCCGGCGACCCCGCGGTCCCCGCCGCGCCGCCACCCGACGCTGCCGTGGAACCGGCGACACCGCCTCCGGCCGCGCCGACCTCCCCGGGCCCGGAAGCGGCGGGGCCCGCGCCGGATTACGCCGCGTCCGGGGTTCCCGAACCCGCCGAAGCCGCGCCTCCCGCGGCGCCGTTTCCCGCCATCGCGTCCTCGCCGCCCGCCGCTTCGGAGCCGGGCCCTGCGCCCGCTTCGGAGGCGCCTTCACCGGAGCCGACCGCGCTCCCGGCCGCGCCGGTTTCGCCGGAGGAAAAGTCGCTTGAAACCCCTCCGAACCCACCCACGGTCTCGGCGTGAGCAAAAAACCGGAAAAAAACCCGCGGAAAAAGCGCCAGCCGAAGATCGGCGGCCTGCTCGGTCTCGGCCTCGACAACGAGGACGACCACAAGCGGATCACCACCGGGGAAAAGTTCGTGCTCGTCGGCGGCTCGCAGGAAACCCACGAACGCATGACGGAAACCGCCGTGAAGACCTTCGAGGAGTTGAAGCGCCGCGACAAACACCTCGAAACCGTCGACCCGCGCGAACTCGGCGAGATCATCGCGCGCTCGACGCCGCGCTGACCCGCTCCCTGTCGCCCGCCGATGCAAACCGACCGCTCGACCGGCGACGAACCGCCGCTCCCGTCGTGGATCGTCGGAATCTGCGGCGTCGCCGCGGTTGCATCCCTGCTCTTTTCGATTCTCCTCTTCCTGAACCGATAACTCACATGTCCGAAAAGATCGCCCACCTCACCACCGATACCTTCAACGCCGCGGTCACCTCCGCGACCACGCCCGTGCTCGTCGACTTCTGGGCGCCGTGGTGCGGCCCGTGCAAGGCGATCGCCCCCATCCTCGAGGAACTCGCGGTCGAGCTGGACGGGAAACTCGCCATCGCGAAGGTCAACATCGACGACCACGACTCCATCGCCGCCGAATACGGCGTGCGCGCGATTCCCACCATGATTCTCTTCAAGGGCGGCAAAGTGGCCGAAACCCTCGTCGGCATGATGCCGAAGGCCGCGCTCAAGGCCAAGGTCTCCGCCCACCTCGCCTGAGCGCTCCGGCGGTTCGCCGCGGTGCCGCGCGCTCAGCGCCGCGACGCCGCCAAGCCGGCCGCCAGCAACACCGCGTAGAGCGCCAGCAGCTTTCCCGTCGCGCCCAGCAGAGCGATCAGCTCGCTGGGCGTTTTGCTGTCCCGCAACCGGCGGACATGCATCCAAGCCAGCGGCGCCAGCAGCCAGGGCAACAGCAGCCCCGCGCTCCGATCGCGCACCGCGAGAAGCGCGGGCAACGCCAGCGCCACCGCGAGCGAGCCGGCGAACTGCACGCGCGCGGCGCCGCGGCCGAGGATGACCACGAGCGTGCGTTTGCCCGCCCGCGCGTCCGTCTCGACATCGCGATAGTTGTTCACGACGAGAATGTTTGCCGCCAGCACGCCGATCGCCGCACCGGCCAGCAAGGCGTCCAAGGGCAGCCGCCCCGCCTGCACAAAGTAGGTGCCGCCGACCGCGACGAGACCGAAAAACAAAAAGACAAACACGTCGCCGAGCCCGTGGTAAGCCAGCGGATACGGACCGCCGGTGTAAGCCACGCCGCAGAGGATGCTCGCCGCGCCGATCACGATCAGCCACGGACCGCCCCACGCGACCAACCCGAGCCCGACCGCAAACGCGACCGCGAACACCGCGATCATGGCCGCCTTCATCGTCGCCGGCGCGATCAGTCCCGCGGCCACGGCGCGCCGCGGTCCCACGCGTTCCGCCGTGTCCGCCCCGCGCCGGAAATCGTAGTAGTCGTTGGCAAAATTGGTGCCGATCTGCACGAGGGTCGCGAATCCGAGACACAGCAGGGCCGCCGGCCAAATCCACGCGCCGTCGCGCCAGGCGAGCGCGGAGCCGACGAGCACCGGCGCCACCGCCGCCGGCAGCGTCCGCGGCCGCGTCGCCTCCAGCCAGATCCTCGCGCCCGCGCCCTTCACACGGGTTTCGGCGAACGCGAACCCTTGCGGGTGTAGATCATGAGCGGACGTTTCGCCATCATGCTGAGCAGCGCGGGCAGAAACGT
>JBILLY010000725.1:0-3264 GCA_044375835.1 Opitutaceae bacterium | reverse complement strand
GAAGCAGCGATGAGCGTGGTGCCGTGGGGGATCGGGGTGATTCTGGCGGCGCTGGGGCTGGCGGGACTGCGGCGAGCGGCGAGCGACGGTGAGGGGCCGATGGCCGGGGCGGCCCTCATGTGGTGCCATCTGTATGCGGTGGCACTGGCGGTGGCCGCCCAAGTGCTGACGGATCGCTACGTGGTGTTGCCGGTGCTGCTGCTGGGTGGCGTGCTGGTGGCGTGGGTGGAAGCGAGGTGGCGGCGGGCGGACTCGGCGGCGCAAGGTGGGCGGACTCAGGGCAAGGGCGGAGCGGAGGGACTCTCGAAGGAGGATGCGTCGGGATAGGATTCCCGCAGGAAGTCGCGGATCAGCGCGGTGGCGGCCGGATCAGGCGCGGGCCCCTGGTCGTCGTTGAGGCAGTAAAACCGGGGGCGCAGCGCGCGGAGCCGGTCGAGGGCGGCACGGAGGCGCGCGGGGTCGTTGACGAGCTTGGCGAAGCGATGGAAACGCAGCAGTTGCCACGCGGGCACGGCGACGGCGCGGTTTCGCGCCCGCGACAGCAGATAGTAACGATAGAGGAAATCGATGCGCAGGTCGTCCGGTTGGCGAAAGCGGTGCGAGCGGGTGCGTTCCAGGGCGGCGGGATGGAGCGCCAGAGCGGCGGAGTGGAGCGCAGGGTCGACGAGAATCGGGGCGTGTTCGACGGGGCCGAGCGGCAGCAGTTTCCAGCGACCGTCGTAGATGCGGAAGGGGAGGCGCTCGCCGCAGAGCGAGCCGAAGACTCGGATCCGCCCGTCCGGGGCGTAGAAATCGGCCGGGGTGGTGGCGCGGCCGAAGAGAAAATCGTCGTTGAGGTAAAGAAACGGGGCACCGTCCCGGGCGAGCGCGGGAAGGAAGCTCTCGATGGCATTGCAGGAAAACGTCGGCAGGTAACGCGCGGGAATCACCTCATCGTGGTGGACGATCCGCAGACGCGGGTGGTCGACGCGGAGCCAGGCGGGGACCTGCGGCCGGGCGGTGAAAAGGGTGACGGTGCGCACCCACGGACAGTGTCGCTCGAGCGAGCGCAGGCTGTGGCGCAGCAACTGGTGCGGATCGCGAAAGCGCTCGGGATTGAGGGCGACTTTATCGGTTGTGAAGCGACGCAGCTGTTCTTGATATCCCGGAAATGTGCCGTCCACCCAGGTATAAGCCACGTCGAGGGACTCCGGTATGACCGGGCCGGAGGCTTTGGCCGCCGGAGTGGCGGGGGCGATCGCGGCGGGAGGCGTGGGCATGGCGTGGAAAGGGCCGTATGGGTGGGAACGGGCGCGGGCAGGGTTGGTTTACCGGGTCGGACCTGTCGAGCACCGGCTGCCCGAGCTAAACTATGCGGGGCACACGCCGTGTTTGCTGCGACCGGAGGTGCTGGCGGAGATGCGCCGGGTGCTGGATTACACGCACGGGCTATTCGTTCGCGAAGGGATCGCGCACTGGCTGACCATCGGGACGTTGCTCGGCGCGTATCGGCACGGAGGATTCGTGCCGTGGGACGACGACATCGATCTCCAAGTGCCGCTCGTGCACCGGGCCCAGATCGAGGCGCTGCGGCCGCAGCTGGAGCGCGACGGGTTCCGGCTGTTGCGGGCAGCGGGCGGCTACAAACTAGCGGTCGGCAACCGGTGGCGGTATCCGTTTGTCGATGTAATCATGGTGGAGGAGCGCGACGGAAAGTTGGCGCTGGCGTTTCCGCTGGACCGGGCGGGACGGCCGACGTTTGCGAAAGCGGTGCAATGGCCGCGGGAGTGTTTCCGCAAGGAGCAGGTGTGGCCGCCGGGCAGCGTGGCGTTCGAGGGCCTGACCCTGCCGGTGCCGCGGGCGGGGCGCGCACTGGTGGACGAACTTTTTGGCGCGGATGGAATGACGACGGTGCGGCACCGGCGCTGGGGGCGCTGGCACAATCATCTGTTCATGATGACGGCGTTTCGGCTGGGGTTGAGCGGGGGGTAGCGGAGTGCGCCGCGGGATTGTCGCTCGCTCGGGCGGTGGCGGGCGCAGGTTCGCCGCTCAAAGTAACGTCCACTCCGGTAGCGGGAGGAGACGTTGCCACTCGGCGTAGGCGGGATCGTCGAACCACGTGGCGGGGGCGACCACGCGGGCGGGGCCGCGTTGCGTGGCGATCCAGGCGGCCCACCAGGAGAACGTGCTGTTCGCGGTCACCAGTGTATGCGCGTGGGCCAGACAGAGCAGATCGTCGACCGCGCTCCGGTCGGGCGAATCCCGGGTGACGACGAGCGTGGGGACGCCGAGGGCCAGCTGCGTCTCACACCAAATAGGATCGTCGGAGAACACGACGACGCGGTCGACGGGGCCGGAGAGGCGGAGGTGGTCCAACGCGGCGCGGTAGTAGTCGGCGCCGAGCACGCGGTAGTGCGGTGGATCGGACGCGGCGGAAAGATAATCACCCCGCCGCACATGCAGGGCGGCGGTGCCAGGGGCGCGCACGGCGTCGAGCCAGCGCTCGTGACCGGCGCGCGGCGCGCAGGCGAGCAGGTGGCGAGCGAGCGTGGGCTTGAAGGCGGGAAAAAACTCGGCGCTTTGCCAGTAGCCCTCGATGAACACGGGCGACGTCGCGGCGCGAAATGCCGCGAGCGGCACCGCGTCGCCGACCTGCCGGAGATGCGTCCATTGGCGGCGGGGCCACGCAAACCAGGCGACGCGGCGAAAAGGAGCGTGGCGTTCATGGGCAGTGGCGACGGTGAGCGGCAGGCCGAGCTCGGGCAGCGCAAAGTGGCGCGGGGAACGGTGGGGCTCGTCGAACCACGTGAGGTCGGCCCGCACCACGGTGCCGAGGCGGAGCGCGAGCTCGTGCGCGGCGGCGTATTGGAAAAGCTGGTTACCGAGACCGGAAAAAATGTGGGCTAGAACCATCGCGGAGATGAAGGGGGCGCAGGCTGGCGGGCGCGGTTTTTCCGCGCAAGCGCGGGGACTACGGAAAGCGTGGCGCGCGGAGCGGCGCGGGAGTCTAACGGGGCGGGAGCAGGCGGCGGTCGCAGTAGTAGCCGTCGAGACCGTCGTTTTTCAGCAGCGTGTAGTTGTGGGCGAGGAGGTAGGCGTGCAGCTCTGGCGACGGACGTTCGATGGTCATGACGCGAAACCGGAAGCGGTTGAAATCGAAGTTGAGCAGAATGCGGGTTTCGGCGCCTTCGGTATCGAGACTCAAGTAGTCGATGACGCGGGGTGCGTTTTCCCGCTCAAGAATTTCGGTGAGCGTTTGCGCGTGGAGCATCTTTTTCTCGAGGG
>JBILLY010000724.1:0-3265 GCA_044375835.1 Opitutaceae bacterium | reverse complement strand
CCCCCCTCTCCGGCCTCTGCGCCTCCGCGCCTCCGCGCGAGCCCTCCCTCCGCCGTGACCTCGCCCGCGCCTAGGGCATCTCTCCCCTTTACGCGCCGGCCTCGCGGGCTACAGTCCGCGCAAAATGGCGACCACCGAGCACAAGTTGGCCGGCGTGCTGATCCAGGAACTCCAGGCTCTTGCCGCCGACGGCCACCGCCGCACGTTTCCCGCCGGCGCCGTCATATTTTCCGCGGGCGATGTCGGCGACGGTTTCTACGTGGTCGAGTCCGGCCGCGTGCTCATCTCCGCCGTCGTCGACCAAAACGAACCCCGCATCCTCGCGACCATCGGACCCGGCGATTTCTTCGGCGAGATGGCCGTCATCGACGACGCGCCCCGCTCCGCCACCGCCATCGCGGAGACGCAGACCCACGCCGTCTTCCTCAGCCGCGACCGCCTGCTCGAACTCCTCACCAACCGCCCCCAGGTCGCGCTCAACATCATCCGCGAATTCAGCCTCCGCATGCGCGCGCTGAACCAGAAATACCTCGACGAAATCATCCAGGCCGAGCGCCTCGCCGTCGTCGGCCGCTTCGCCGGCACCATCGTCCACGATTTCAAAAACCCGCTCACCATCATCGGCCTCGCCGCCGAACTCGCCTGCAGCGACGGCACCGCTCCGCTCCTCCGCGCCCGCGCCCAGCACAAGATCGCCCGCCAGGTCGAGCGCATGACCAACATGCTGCAGGAGTTGATCGAGTTCACCCGTCCCAGCGGCCAGCGCCCCGCGCTCCGCGCCGTCAATTTCGCGCGCTACATGAATCCCCTCGCCGAGGAGATCCGCCAGGAGATCGCCGACCGCGGCGTGAAACTCGCCCTCGAAAACGAGCCGCCCGCCGTCGACGTCGCCCTCGATCCGCAGCGCCTCTCGCGCCTCTTCTACAACCTGCTCAACAACGCCGTCGACGAGCTGCCCGACGGCGGCACGATCTTCCTCCGCTTCCGGGTCGACGCCGGTTTCCTCCAGGTCGAGGTCGAGGATACCGGCCGCGGCATCGCGCCCGAGATCGCCCGCACCCTCTTCAAACCCTTCGCCACGCACGGCAAAGCCCACGGCACCGGCCTCGGCCTCACCATCTGCAAGAAAATCGTCGAGGACCACGGCGGCACCATCCGCGCCGCCGCCAGCCAGCCCGGCAAAGGCGCCGTCTTCGTCTTCACGCTCCCGCTCGCCGCCACGCCGGCCTAGCTCGGGCCGCCGCCACTCCCGTCGCGCGCCGCGCCGTCGCGGCTTCGGGGTGAACCGGCTCGGCGGGAACGCCTCCCCTGTCCCGGCGGCCTGGGGCCATGGTCGGCATTTTCCGGCCGACTGCCGTCGCCGGCGGCGTTTCGAGCCCGCGCTCCGTCGCCCCGCGCCCCGTCACTTCTTCTTCGCCGCCGGCAGCGGCGCCGTGAGTTTCCAGAATTCGTTGTCCTCCCGGTCCGTCGTGAAAATTTCCTTCGCCCGCGCGACGATCGCCGGGTGCTTCGCCGCGATATCCGTTTTCTCGGCGATGTCGTCGCGCAGGTCGTAGAGTTGCACCGGCGCCGTCAGCGTCTTCAGCCGCATCGCCTTCCAACGCCCGTCGATCAGCACCGCCTGACTCACGCCCTGCTCGTAAAATTCCCAGTAGAGGTGCGGGTGCTTCGCCTGCGTCCCGCGCCCGACCAGCGTCGGCACGAGGCTGATGCTGTTGAGTGACGCCGGCGTCTTCGCGCCGCCGAGCTCCGCCCACGTCGCCATCAAATCGCCGAAGTAGCCCACGTGGTCCGACACCGTGCCCGCGCGGATCTTGCCCGGCCAGCGCGCGAGAAAGGGCACGCGGATGCCGCCGTCCGTCAGGCTGCGCTTCAACCCGCTCAGCGGCCCGCTCACGTCGAAAAACGCCGGATCGTAGTCCGGTCCGCCCTCGCGGTGCGGTCCGTTGTCGCTCGAAAACATCACCAGCGTCTTCTCCTCCAGCCCGAGTTTCTTCAGGTGATCGAGCAGCGCGCCCACGTCGCGGTCGAGCCGCGTCACCATCGCCGCATGGTTCCGCGCCGTCTCCGGCCACGGCTCCTTGGCGTAGATCCCTTGATCCGGCACTTCGTTGCCCTCGCCCAGCGCTCTCGAGCGCTCGTTGTTCGCGTGCGGCGTCACCAGCGACACATACAGGAAAAACGGCCGGTCCTTCAGCCGCGTGATCGTGTCGAGCGCCTCCTGCGCGCACACGTCGTCCGCGTAGACGACGCGCTGCACCGAGTAGCCCGCGCCGTCCGTCTCGCCCACGGGCACGAGGTCGTTGGCCAGCGGCACCTTCTTCCCATCGCGCCACAGGAAGTTCGGGTAATGGTTGTGCGCGTGCGTCTGGTTGAGAAACCCGAAATACGTGTCGAAGCCCATCTTCGTCGGCTCGCCCTCGCTGCCGACTTCGCCGAGGCCCCACTTGCCGACCAACGAGGTCGAGTAGCCGGCCCGCTGCAGCACATGCGCCACCGTCTTGTCACCCGTGCGCAGCGTCTGCGCGAGCATGTTGCGGCCGCCGGCGTTGCCGCGCACGCGCGTGCGGCCCATGTGCTGGCCCGTCATCAGCACGCTGCGCGACGGCGCGCACACCGTGCTGCCCGCGTAGAACTGCGTGAACCGCATGCCCTCCGCCGCCATCCGGTCGAGCTGCGGGGTCTTGATCTTTTTCTGCCCGTAGCTGCCGAGTTCGCCGTAGCCGAGATCGTCCGCGAGGATGAAAATGATGTTCGGTCGCGGCGCCTGGGCCGCCGCCGTCACCGTCACCGCCAACGCCGCCACCATCGTCCATAGGGTAAAGAAAGCACGCATGGCCGCCACCCGAGCACAGGCCCGCGTTCGTTTCAACCCCGCGTCCGCGCGAACCGCCGGCCGCTTTGGGATTGGCCGCCGCCGCGCCCCCGTGAAATCTCCCCGCGCCGTGCCCCCCGCGCCCCTCCCGCTCCTCCGGCGTCTGCTTGCCGTCGCCGCGCTGCTCCTCGCCGCCGCGGCCAGCGTCGCCGGCACCGCCCGCGCCCAGGAAGTGCAGGCCCACGGTCTCGTCTTCGAGGAGTGGGTGCGCGCCACCTTCTTCGACGGCTACCGCCCGCCGCGCTACACGCAGGCCTGGGATATCCCCGCCGCCGCCAACCTCCGCCACGGCGGCCTCCCCGTGAATCCCAAGGCCGCCAAATACGGCACGCCCGTCGACCTCGGCGACGCCCTCCGCCAGCACGCCGTCGACGAACCTTTCCTGCTCGT
>JBILLY010000723.1:0-3266 GCA_044375835.1 Opitutaceae bacterium | reverse complement strand
GACGGCGCCGAGGCGCTCGCGTGGGTGTTCGGCGGCGCCGGAGCGGAAGCGACCCCGGTGCGCCGGCCGCCGGACGCGATCCTGCTCGACATCAAATTGCCGGCGCCGGACGGCATCGAAGTCCTGCGGCAAATCAAGTCCGCCGCGGCGACGCGCGCGCTCCCGGTGGTCATGCTCTCGTCGTCGCGGGAGACGGCGGACCTCGCGGCGTGCTACTCGCTCGGGGCGAACAGTTACGTGGTGAAGCCGGTGGATGCCGGCGAATACGAACGCGCCGTGGCCGCAGTCTGCGACTACTGGATCAACCGCAACCTCGCGCCGAGCCGCACCTGCCCATGGAACACGAGCCGCTGAAAGTCGTCCTCGTCGAAGACCGCGCGGTCGATGCCGACCTCGTCCGCATCACGCTCGAGCGCGGCGGGATCGCGGCGGAGATCCGCCGGATCGAGACCGAAGCCGCTTTGCTCGGGTGCCTGTCATGGCCGCCCGACATCGTCATCGCGGACTTCAATCTGCCGCAGTTCGACGGGTTGCGCGTGCTCGAGATCATCCAGGCGGCGCCGCGCAGGATTCCGGTGATCGTGGTCTCCGGCGCGCTCGGCG
Source organism: Opitutaceae bacterium (assembly GCA_044375835.1). Lineage (GTDB taxonomy): Bacteria > Verrucomicrobiota > Verrucomicrobiia > Opitutales > Opitutaceae > ER46. The sequence continues at coordinate 2,663 of JBILLY010000723.1, read as the reverse complement.
AAGAATCCGCCGTCGAGGTGATGCGCCGGGGAGCGAACGATTTTCTGCTGAAAGACCGGCTCATGCGGTTGCCCGCGGCGGTCCGGCAGGCGCTCGAGCACACCCGGCTCGAGCGCGAGGCGACGGAGTCCCGGCGGGCCCTGGCCGAAAGCCAGCGGGTGCTCGCCACGCTGGCCAGCAACCTGCCCGGCATGGCCTACCGGTGCGCCAACGACGAGCAATGGACGATGCTCTACGCGAGCGAAGGCTGCCGGCAGGTCACCGGATACGACCGGTCCGAGTTGGAGGGCAATCGGCTCGTGAGTTTCGGCGCGTTGGTCCACCCCGACGACCGCGACGCGCTCTGGACGAAATGCCAGACCAATCTCGCGGCCCGGATCCCCTGCCAAAACGAATACCGCATCATCCAGCGCTCGGGCGAAGTGCGGTGGGTCTCCGAGCGCGCGCGCGGCATCTACGACCAAGCGGGGACGCTGACCCATATCGAGGGATTCGTGCAGGACGTGACCGAGCGGAATGCCGCGGTCGCGAACCTGCGGCGCAGCGAAGACATGTATCGCACGCTGGTGACGACCTCGCCGGACGCGATCGTGGTGGCCGGGCTGGATGGCCGCGTGCGGTTCGCGTCGATGCAGGCGCGGCGGTTGTTCGGCTTCGGCCTCGATTCGGATTCGACCGACGTCGTGATCTTCGCGCACGTGGCGACCGCGGACCGCGAGCGCGCGAGCGCGAACTTCCGCCGCATCCTGCGCGACGGGGTCATCACCTCCAACGTCTACCGCATGCGCCGCGCCGACGGAGTCGAATTCGACGGCGAGGTGAATTCCTCCATGATACTCGACGCCGCCGGCCACCCCGAAGGCCTCATGGTGATCACCCGGGACGTGACGGCGCGGCGTGAAGCCGAGGAAGCTCTGCGCGCGAGCGAGGCCCGCTTCTCGACGGTGTTCCAGGAGAATCCCGTGGGCACGGCGCTGTCGCGCCTGGACGACGGGGTGTTCGTCGACCTCAACAGCGCCTTCACCGACATCTTCGGTTTCTCGCGGGAGGAGATCGTCGGCCGCACGTCCGAGCATCTGGGCACCTGGGTCGACCGGCGCCAGCGTGCGGCGATCATGACCGAGCTGGCCGAACGCCGCGTCGTGCGCAATGTGGAGGTGCAGCACCGCCACAAAGACGGGCACGTGATCGACCTGTTGACCTCGCTCGCGCTGATCGAAGTCGGCAACGAAAGCTACGTGCTCGCGATGTTGATCGACAACCGGCGCGCCAAGCGGGCCATCGCCACGCTGCGGGAGAGCGAGGAGCGCTTCCGGCAGGTGGTGGAGTCGATCCACGAGGTCTTCTGGATGATCGACGCGACGACCGACCGGGTGATCTACGTCAGTCCGGGCTACGAACGGATCTGGGGGCGCAGCTGCGAGTCGGTGCTGGCCTCGCCGGCGGCGTGGGTGGACTCGATCCACCCCGAGGACCGGGCCCGGACAACGGCGGCGGCGCGGGAAAAACAAGCGGCGGGGCGATACGACGAGAACTATCGGATTCTGCGTCCGGACGGGACGATCCGCTGGATCCACGACAAGGCGTTTCCGGTGCACGGCCCCGCGGGCGCCGTGACGCGGATCGTCGGCATCGCGGAGGACATCACCGAGCGGAAGATTCTCGAGCAGCAGTTCCTGCGCGTGCAGCGCCTGGAGTCCATCGGCACGCTCGCCAGCGGCATCGCGCACGACCTGAACAACATTCTAGCGCCGATCATGATGTCGGCGCCCCTGCTGCGGTGGAATCTGCCTCCGGCCGAGGTCGAGAAGCTGCTCGGGACGATCGAAACCAGCGCGCGGCGCGGCTCGGATCTCGTGCGGCAACTGCTGACGTTCGGACGCGGCGCGGAGGGCGACCGGACCTTGGTGCAGCCCGAAAAGCTGGTGCGGGAAATCGTGAAAGTCGCCCAGCAGACCTTCGCGAAGAATATCCGGGTCGTGACGGAGGCGCGCGACCCGGTGTGGTGCGTGCGCGGCGATGCGACGCAACTGAACCAAGTGCTGCTCAACCTGTGCGTGAATTCGCGCGACGCCATGCCGGGCGGGGGCGTGCTCACGGTCGCGGTCGAGAACGCCACGCTCGACGAAAACCGGGTCGCGATGATGCCCGGCGCCCGGGCCGGCGACTATGTGGTGCTGCGCGTCACGGATACGGGCACCGGCATCGCCCCCGAGGTGATCGACAAGATTTTCGACCCGTTCTTCACGACCAAGGAGAGCGGGAAGGGGACCGGGCTGGGGCTGGCAACGGTTGCCGGCATCGTGAAAGGGCACGCCGGATTTGTCACGGTCCGCAGCGAGTTCGGGCGAGGAACGACCTTTGGCGTGCACCTGCCGGCCGAGCGGGAAGAAAGGCCCTCGGCCGACTCCACCGCGCCGGCCCGGCCGATCCCGCGGGGCAACGGCGAGTTGCTCCTGGTCGTCGAGGACGAGGAAAACATCCGCGACGTGATGCGCGAAACGCTGGCGCGGCACGGCTACCAGGTCCTGTTGGCCGGCGACGGCGCCGACGCCACGGCGCGCTACGCACAGGCCGGCCGGCAAATCCGGCTGGTGATCACGGACCTCGACATGCCGATCATGGACGGCCTGGCCATGATCCGGGTGCTGAAGCGGATGAAC
>JBILLY010000173.1:0-7899 GCA_044375835.1 Opitutaceae bacterium | reverse complement strand
CGCTGCAGGTCGAACAACAGCTGCGCGCCCCACTCGTCCAGCGGCTCGAGCAGGTGAACAGCCAGCTCGCCCTCGCGGACCGGAACCTCGCCGCCATCGCCGACGCGAAGCGCAACATCGCCGACTACACGCAGCGGCTCGCCGATGCCGCCCGCCTCGGCCGCGGCAGCGAGGTCGCCGAATACCAGCGCATCATCGACGCGGCCAAGGGCATCGTCGCCACCGAGGCGCGCACGCTCGAGCAGCGCGCGGCGCTGGCCAAGGAGGCGGAGAGCAGCCGCGAAAAACTCGCCGCCGCCGAACGGCGCATCTCCGAACTCGACGCGAAGCAGGCCGAATTGACCGGCAAGCTGGCCGAAGTGGAATCGCGTTTGGCCAACGTTCGCGAAGGCATGGCCGACGCCAAGGCCAAGGCCGCCGCCGCCGCCGCCAAGCTCGCCGAAGCCCAGTCCGCCGGCGAGCGGGCGTTCGCCTCCGACGCCACCCGCCTCCAGCAGGCCGACAGCTTGAAAGCCTTGGCCGCATCCGAACACCCGGCCCAGACCGCCGCCAAGCTCGTGCAGTCCGATCCGTTCGTGCAGCAGTTCGAGGCCAAGGCGGTCGCGGCCAAGGAGGTCACCGCCACGCTCGGCAAGGGTCTCGCCGACGCCCTTTCGCCGCAGACTTTCACCTACGCCCAGTCGCTGGCGGAGAAGATCAACTCCGGCGGCGTCCTCGACGGTTCGAAACAGATGCGCGACTCGCTCGTGCAAGCCGTGCCGGCCCTCCGCGATCTCCAGGCCAAGGTCGCGGCCGCCGAACAACGGCAGCAGCAGGAAACCGCGCGGATGGACGCCTTGTTGCAGGGGGCGGCGAATATTCTCGGCGGAGTCGTCAATCTGACCCCCGAGATGAAAGCCGCGGTCGTCGCGAAAGAGCGCGCCCGCCTCAACGATCGTCTCAACCAACTCACCGGCGGCGCACTCGATCTGAGCAAGGTCCCGACCACCAATGCGGACGGCAAGGTCCTCACCGAGTTGGAGCGGATCTCCATCGCCATCCTCAACAAGCAGCTCACGACGCCGCAGGGCCAGGCGGGGGAAGCCGGTCAATTCATCGCCGGCTACACCGATCGCCTCAACAGCGCGGTCGCCGCGGAGTTCGGTTTCTCGCCCAAACAGGCCCTCAACGATCCGCGCGTCCTCGCCAATGAGGTCGAGAACCGCGTGCCGTTCAACCGCGACGGCCTCGACAAGGAAAAGCTCGCCGAGAACCTCAAGACCGCCGCGTCGGCCTACGTGAACCTCAACGGTGCGCTCAAGGACGAGGCCATCAAGCAGGCCGCCACCCAGGATCCCACCGGGGCCGCGCAAGCCTACGTCGGCGCCGAAAACGCCGCCCGCGCCGAGTTCGTCAAATTCTACGGCGCCCAGCCCGAAGACGTCATCACCAGCAGGATCAACGCCCGCATCGACGCCTACAAAAACGCGGATTCGCCCGAGGCGCTCCTGCGCGTCCACGCCGCCAGCATGGTCCCCGGCGGCGAGATGACGATCGAGGCCGCGACCAAGGCCTTCAGCGACCTCAAGGCCGGCAAGTCTCCCGATGCCGTCGTCAAAGACATGGCCACCAGCCTTTGGAACGGGAACGGCGACGGCCCGTCCGCCCGCGAGCAGGCCGCGCAGGCCGGCAAGACCGCGGTCGCCGCGCGCGATGCCGCGATTGCCAGCCTGGAGCAGTCCGACAAGACCGGCCTCTTCAAGGCCTCCAACGCCGTCACGGGCGCCGCCGGCGAGGAATTTGCCAAGACCTTCGGCGGCTCCCCGGAGCAGCTCGGCATCAAAGCGCTCGAGGACCCCGGCGCCGCCGCCAACCAGATCAAGAACGTGGCCAAGGATGTGTTCACCACGCCCGACGGCGCGGCCAACCTCCTCAAGAGCGGCGTGACCACCTACTTCAACATGGCGGACGCCACGCTCAATGCCGCCAAGCAGCAACTCGACGTCGTGGCCGAAAAACTCGGCGGCCCCGGCCAAGCGGCGGCCTTCGTGCTCAAACACGGCATCACCGCGGCGACCAAAGTAGGCGACTTCTTTCAGGACACGGCCAGCACCTTGACCGGCGGCCTCATCCCGAAGAGCGGTCCCTCCAAAGCCGAAGTCGAGGCGGCCGTCGCCTACGCCAAGGCCCAGGAGGCGGTCGCCGCCGCCGAGTCCCAGAAACGCGAGGACGCGATGCTGCTCCAATATTTCCAGGCCGCGCAGGATCTGGCCAAACTCAAGTCGGAGATGGCCGTCGGTGTCCTGAATGCCAAAGCCCAGGTCGGCCAATACCTCGTCGCTTCTCAGCAGCAGGCCAAGCAGGAGCAGACCGCGGCGGTTGCCAAAGCCACGGTCACCGCCGAGATCACCCGGGCCGTCCAGACCGGCCTCAACGAAAAGGCGCAGGAAGCGCAGTCGAAAGTCGCGACCACCGGCCTCTCCGCCGCGGAGATGCAGGCCAAGGCCCAGGTCTGGCGCGGCGGCGGCATCTAACCCGGCGGCGCGAACCTCCCGATCATTCTCCCGGTGAATCCTGTTCTTCTCTCCGCGCGCGTCGCGCTTCTGTTTTTGGTGCCCGCGGGCTTCGCTGCGCAAACGGCCGCGCCCGGGCCGTCGCCGGCCAAGGTCATCGGACCGCAATCGGTCGTCGAAAAATACGACGCGCCCGTCGTGAAGCCCGAGTCGGTCGCGGGTCTCATCGACTTTCCGAAACTCATCGCCGCGCCCGGCGCCAACGACGCGATGGTCATCACGCCGTCGCTCGCCGGCCTGCGGCTCGAGGTCCTCGGCACCGAGGGCGAAGACGCGCCCGGCGACTTTGTCGCGATCACGGGAGCCAGCCGCGTCGGCGACAAGCAGGCGTCGCTCTACGCCGCGCTCCGCGCCGTCCTCGGCAAATACCGCGAGCTGCCGCTCACGCTCGGCGACGTGCGGCTCATCCAGCAGGACATCACGGAATCCTACGCCGTGCTCGGCTTTCCGCTGATGTCGGTCGTGGTGCCGCCGCAGGAAGTCGTCGGCGGCCGGCTCCGGGTGCAGATCAACGAATTCCGGCTCGAAGCCTACGCGCTGCAGTTCGGCAACGGGCAGGGCGGCTACGCGGGCGACGCCAAGCGTTGGACCAAGGTCGAGGACGTGCGGGCGTTGCTGGAGCCGTTGCTGGCCGAGCCGATTCTGAGCCGGGCCTCGCTCGACCGCAAAGTGAAGCAACTCAACCGCAGCCCGTTCCGCAGCGCGCGGGTGATCTTCGAGCCCGGCGCCGTGCAGGGGCAGAGCAAAGCCGTTTTTCAGTTCGACGAAAAACGCCCGTGGCGCGTGCAGGCCGGCTACAACAACCATGCCACCAAGGCCTCCGGCACGAACCGCTATTCGCTCGGCGGCAGTTTCGGCAACATCCCGTGGGAAAGCCACCAGCTCTCCTGGAACGCCACCACCGGGGACCGTTTCGACGAGTTTCAGAACTACTCGTTGATCTACACGGCGCCCAACCGTTGGGGCCACACCTTCTCGGCCAACGTCAATTTCTCCGACACCGCCTCCAGCTCCATCCCCGGCGTCGGCTCCGCCAGCACCACGCTGCAGAGCACGCTCGGCTACGTCGTCCCCCTGATCGACCGCGATGCCTTCGGCTGGGAACTCAACACCAGCGCGGCGCTCAAGCAATTCGAGCGGGCCAGTCTCTTCGGCGGCGCCAATGTCGGCGGGGCGGTTTTCGACGCCGTGCAGCTCACCGTCGCCAATACCTTCAACGTGAAGGAGGCGCACGCCACCAACCAGATCGTGCTGAGCGCCGTGCTCAGCCTCGAGGGCCTCACGGGCCGCAACCGCGCCGAGAATTTCCGGAGCTTCTACAATCGCGCCGACGGCTCGGCGGCGACGACGCACTTCGTCCTGAACTACGCCCGCGTGCAGCAGTTGAAACCGCTGGCCGCGGCGCTCGACGGCTGGTCGGCCGAGACGCAGCTCTCGTGGCAGTTCACCGGCGACTCGCTCGGCGGCGGCGACAATTTTTCGGTCGGCGGCCCCAGCGTGCTCCGCGCCTACCAGGCCAGCGAGGTCAACGGCGACACCGGCCTCTACGGTATCCAGTTTCTCCATGCCAAACCGATCGGCGGTCCCGCGCTCGGCTGGGCCGGCCGCTGGATCCAGCAGGTCAATCCCTCGGTGTTCCTCGAAGCGGGCGAGGGCCGGTTCAAAACCGGCGTCCGCGAGCGCGTGTGGGACTACGGCGTGCAGGCCGCGTTTTCGGCCAAGGCCGGCATCAGTCTCACCGCCTCCGTCGCCCTGGCGGGCAAGGCCACCGCGGCGACCGGCCGCGGCGACGCCCGGGTTTTTGTCAGCGGGCAAATCGTCTACTGAAGCGACGTCCGCCGCCCGGAAAGCGGGGGTGAAGCCCGGTCCGCCCGCGCGGCGCCGAACGCGCCGCGAAATTTTCCCTCGTCCGCGGCGTGCCGCGTGCTAGACTCGTGCGCTTCTTCCCATGAAGCACTTCCTGAAAGAGACCGACTTTACCCGCGCGGAGCTGCCGAAATTGTTCTCCCTCGCGCGCGAGCTGAAGCGGACCCGCGGGAAGCGCGGCGCGCCCAAGCCCCTCGCCGGCCAGTCGTGGGCGCTGATTTTCTCCAAGTCGTCGACGCGCACGCGCGTGTCGTTCGAGGTCGGCATCCACGAACTCGGCGGCAACGCGATTTTTCTCAACCGGAACGACATCCAGATCGGCCGCGGCGAGACGATCGAGGACTCGGCCAAGGTGCTCTCGCGCTTCGTGCACGGGCTGGTCGTGCGCACCTTCGACCACCGCGACGTGGAGCTGCTGGCGCAGCACGGCACCGTGCCGGTGATCAACGCGCTCACGGATTTCCTGCACCCCTGCCAGATCTACACGGACGCGTTCACGATGACGGAGCGCTGGGCCAAGGGCACGAGCGGCAAGGCGCTGGTCGAGTCGCTACGCGGTCGCAAGATCGCCTTCCTCGGCGACACCGCCTGCAACATGGCCTACTCGTGGGTGCTCGGGGCCAATCTCTTCGGCATGGAGATCGCGCTCGGCGGGCCGAAGGCCTTCGCGCCGACGAAGGAGTTCGACGCGTTTTTGCAGGCCGAAGGCTACGGCGGCGGCTACTCGTTTCACCCGGATCCGTTCGAGGCCGTGAAAGGCGCCGACGTCGTCTACACCGACGTGTGGGTGAGCATGGGCAAGGAGGAGGAGAAACAGGAGCGGCTGCGCACGATGGCGCCGTATGCCGTGACCGGAAAACTCTTCGCGGCGGCCAAGAAGGACGCGCTCTTCATGCACTGCCTGCCCGCGCATGCCGGCGAGGAAGTGGCGCAGGAGGTGTTGGACAACCCGCGCTCGATCATCTTCGACGAAGCCGAGAACCGGCTGCACACGCAGAAGGCGATCCTCGCGCAGCTCGCCGCGGCGCGGAAGCGCTGAGCCCGGCGGCGCGGCGGCACCGCATCCGTGCCGTCGCACGCCCGAACCATGAAAACGGCCCGGCGCCATCGCGGCGACCGGGCCGGTCCGACGAAGGGGCCGCGCGCGGCGACCGCCGTCGCCGCCTATTCCTCGAGGATGTAGGTGAAGCGGCCGTCGAACTTGCGGAAGAGGCCGGTGTTGAGGTTGCCGTCGTCGATTTTGGCGTCGATCGCCGTCATCTGCGCGTCGGTGAACGTCGCGCCGGTCACGGAGATGCCGGCGGCGACGTTGACGTGGCGGTCCCAGTTCCAACGGCCGCCGACGGAGTTTCGGCCGCGCCAGTTGGCCTCGTTGAAATCGCCGCTCATGCCGGCCGGGACGATCCCGGTGCCGGCGTTGGCGGGCCAGCCGCCGTTCTGCGCGGCGTAGCCTTCGAACGCCTGCGCGAACGTGCGCAGATCGGACGCGAAGCGGCTGCCCTGGGACGAATCGCGCACGCGGCCGAAGGCGGGCAACGCCATGGCCGCGAGCAGCCCGATGATGACGACGACGATCATGAGCTCGACCAGCGTGAAGCCCGCGGGGGCGGAGGGACGGCGCCGGCGGGGCGGCGCGCAGGATGGGGATGGTTTCATGACGGGAGGATTCGGACGATTTTTTGGATGATGATGATATGCACCGACGGCGGCAGCATGGGGCGGGCGGAGCAGCCGCTCAACGCGCCCAAGGTAAACCGGCCGTGAATCGCGGTGCCCCGGGGGATGCGGCGGCGGCCCGACGGGGATCGCGTGGACGCGGCGGCGCCGCCCCGCGGACACCGTCGGTTCGCGTGCGCTTTTTCTTTTGCGCGGCGCGCGGCGCTTTCCCCACACTGCGCCCTCACCATGAAAATCGTCCTCGCTTACTCGGGCGGACTCGACACGTCCGTCATCGTCAAGTGGCTCAAGGAAACCTACGACGCTGAGATCGTCACGTTTGCCGCCGACGTCGGCCAGGAGGAGGAGTTGAAGGGGCTCGACAAGAAAGCGCTGAAGACCGGCGCGTCGAAGCACTACACGCTCGATCTCGTGGAGGAGTTTGCCTGCGACTTCATCTACCCGATGATCCGCGCCAACGCGATCTACGAGAGCCAGTATTACCTCGGCACCTCGATCGCCCGCCCGCTCATCGCCAAAGCGCAGGTGGACATCGCCAAGAAGGAGAAGGCCGACACCGTCGCGCACGGCGCCACGGGCAAGGGCAACGACCAGTGCCGTTTCGAGCTCACCTACATGGCGCTCGCCCCGCACCTGCAGATCATCGCGCCGTGGAAGATGGAAGTTTACCGCGAGAAATTCCCGGGCCGCGCCGAGATGATCGCCTACTGCCAGGAGCACAAGATCCCGGTCGAGGCTTCGCTGAAGAAGCCGTATTCGATGGACCGCAACCTCCTCCACATCTCCTACGAGGCCGGCATCCTCGAGGATCCGTGGTTCGACCCGACCACGCCGGAGAACAAGGCGATGTTCAAACTCTCGGTCGCGCCGGAAGACGCGCCCGACAAGGCCGAATACGTCGAACTCGATTTCGAGCAGGGCAACTGCGTCGCCGTGAACGGCAAGAAACTCACGCCCGGCGGCGTGCTCAAGGCGCTCAACAAGCTCGGCGGCAAGCACGGCATCGGCCGCGTCGACCTGGTCGAAAACCGCTTCGTCGGCATGAAGAGCCGCGGCGTCTACGAGACCCCGGGCGGCACGATTCTGATGCAGGCGCACCGCCAGGTGGAGTCGCTCACCCTCGACCGCGAGGTGCTGCACCTGCGCGACGGGTTCATCCCGAAATACGCGGAGCTCGTCTACAACGGCTTCTGGTTCGCGCCGGAGCGCGAGATGCTCCAGGCGATGGTCGACGAGAGCCAGCGCTTCGTCACCGGCACCGTCCGCCTCAAGCTCTACAAGGGCAACATCATCACCTGCGGCCGCAAATCGAAGTATTCGCTCTACGACGACAAGATCGCGTCGATGGAAGGCGTGAAGAGCTGGTATAACCAGAGCGACGCGACCGGTTTCATCCGGCTCAACGGCCTCCGCCTCCGCGCGCGCAACCTCGCGCAGGGCGGCCCGAAGGTCTGATCCGGCGACGCTCGCCGCCGGGGTTTCCCGGGACAATCCGTTCGCGGCCCGCCCTTGCCGGCGGGCCGTTTTGTTTTCCGGCGGGGCAACCCGTCCGCGGCCGGCGGAGCCGAGCGGTTGCCGCTCGTCACTTGCCATCCGCCTCCGGTCACGCCTCCCTCGTGGCGGCGGACCGGATCGGCCAGCTGGCCCGCCGTTTCCCCGTGTCGTCCCCCTACAAACTTCGCCCGAATCCGGGCGCCGTCGCCCCCGGCGGCGCGGAGCGCAACGACGCGGCCTGGGATCCCACGGCCGGTGCGCAGCCGGCGCCGCGGGGGACGCGCACGCCGTTTCCGTTGGGGCGGACCAA
>JBILLY010000343.1:0-5503 GCA_044375835.1 Opitutaceae bacterium | reverse complement strand
CGATTTCGCGCAAGCTCGAGGACCTGCTCATCCGTGAGGCGCACCTCACGCTCAGCCGGTCGCAGCTGGCGCCGGCCCTGGCCGAGCAGGAGGCGGCGCTGCGCGAGGTGGTGGACGCGAAGCCGGCGCTGCTGGCCTTCCAGGCGAAGGAAAAACGGCAGGCCTACGAGACGCGGCTGGCGGAGGCGAAGGAGACGGTGCAGATGCTGCGCGACGGCGTGGCGCAGCTGGACCGCGTGGAACCGCACATCCGGCGCATGCTGCGCGACGAGATCGAGGACCTGCTGCGGGCGGCGTGCCCCGAGTATCTGCAGGCGCTGGCCGCGCGGCAGCAGAAGGAGGACTGGCGCCGCTGTATCCAGCGTTTCGCGACGCGGGTCTACGAGTTCCTGCAGGCGCTGGGCAACGCGCGCAACATGGCCTGCACGGGCTACACGCGGGAGCGGCAGGTGTTTTCCCAGGCGGCGGTGCAGGGCTTCGTGGTGGCGATCGCGGCCGCGGAAAAGGTCGAGTCGGAGGTCGCCTTTGCGAACCGGATCGCCGATCTGCAGGAGCGGATGTTCCGCGAGTGCGGCCTCGATGCGCCGCCGCTGCCGCGCCTGAAGGACACGACCTACGCGGTCTGGGTGTCGACGATCAGCTCGCGCGCGCTCGGCGAGGCGCAGCTGCAATTCGACACGATCATCGCCGATGTGCGCCGGCTCTACGAAGAAGGCATCCCGCAGCTGCTGACGCAGGCCGAGGCCGCGGACCAGGGACACGGGTCGCTGATCGACAATTTCCTCACGACGGCGTGGGAGCAGCTGCGCGAGGAGGTGGCGGTCTTTGTGGCGCCGGCGGACACGGAGGCGAGCGTGGCATCGACGGAGCGGATGCTCGTGGAGCTGGCCAAGGGAACGGTCCACGGCCGGCTGAAGGAATCGGGTGCGACGCGACCGCCGATGCCGATGCGGCCGGCGGGGGCCTGAGTGCCGGAGACGGGTCGCGGACCGGGCGCGGCGCTACCGGCGCTCGAATCTGTTCTTCGCGGCGTCGCGAAAGACCACCTTGTCGGCCTGCACGCTTTCGAGAACGGCGCCGGGCAGGACTTCGTCGCCGGGGGCGAAGACTTTTCCGCCCACCACGATGCGCGGTTCGGCGCCGGTGCGGCGCGCGCTGATCACGAGCGCCTTCAGCTGGGTTTCCAAATCGGCGGGGAAACCCTCGGCGGGCGGCGCCTCCGCGGCCGGGGTGGGCGCGGGCTGGGGCGCGGCGGCGGGTGGCGGAGTCGCGGCGGGGGCCGGCGCGGCGGCGATCGCTTTGGCTTTCGGCGGCGGCTCCGGCGCAGCAGTCGGGCGAAAAATCAAAAACAGGACGACCAGCAGCGCGATGCCGGCGGCCCCGGCGCCCGCGATATCGCGCGGCGTGAATTTCCGTTTCGCCGGCTGGGCGGGCCCGGCGGGCGGCGGCATCGGCGGGGTGGAGGTGTGGATCGCGGGGACCACCGATTCCGCGGGCGGGACGGGGTCGACTTTCTTGCCCTTGCTGCGGGCGAGTGCGGCGGCGATCTGACTCACGGGGGCGGAAGATGGCGCAAGCCGCCGAACGGGGAAAGCCCGAAGTTACCCGCGCCCCGAATCCAATCGGGTCCGGACCGGCCGGGGAAGTCCGCCGCGGTCGCCCGGGCGGGCCGGTCGCGCGGCGGCGTCATCGGGTCCGGGTGGCGTGCGGGCTCGCGGGATCGGCGATCGAGCGCCGAGCGGGGCTGAACGGGTTGAAGGGCAAGCGCGGCGAAGCGCCGCGGAATCAAGGCAGGTGGCCCGGCGCGATGCCGGTCTCCCGGCACGGGCGTCGTTCGGTCAAACGAGCCCCACGGCAGCCGCCGCGCGGGAGACGCGCGGCGCGCTGCCGGAGCCGGGGACGGGCGCGGGCGTCCTCGCTCGGGCGGGACGGCGGGTCAGGCGGCGACCGCCTTGCGGATCACGGTGCCGGCGGGTTTCTGGGCGTCGGCGGCGAGTTCGGCGAAGAAGGCATCGCGGCGTTCGCGGGCGACGGCGAGATCCTTGGTGCCGAGGGAGCGGCGGATGCGCTCCTTGGTGAACGGCGTGGGGTGGATCGTGTAGTGCAGGAACCAGGTGCCGTGGTTGTTCCACAGGTGATGGTTCGGGTTTTCCGCGCGGACGCGGATGCCGGGGAGGGTGGCGACTTCGTTCATGTTGCGTGATGTTCTTTGTGGGACTTATCGCGCAGCAGGGGTGAAAACAAAAAACCGACCTGGGCATCAGGTCGGTCTCGTCTTCGGGAGCGTTCTTGGTTCGAGGCTCCCGTGAGTCTCGCACATCCGAAACCCACAGAGGTGAGTTTCGATCCACCGTGGCCGCTCCCGGCCCGGTTGGCGGAGTCTGCTTGTTAAGGCAGGCTCGTTCCTGATGCGAACGTGACGATGAGGCGGAGGTCGGGGCCGTCGAGCGTTTTTTTCAGGAATTTTCGGGCGGAGGAGCGCGCTATTTTTTCGCGTGTTCCTTCGCGTAATGGGCGGCGAGGAGGTCGTGGCCGAAGTCGCCCTTGAAGTCGCGGACGACGGTGTGCACGTGGTTGCCGTTGCCCTGGAAGTTGTCGAATTCGATGAGGAAGGTCGGGCCCTGGATGCGGTAGTAGGTCTGTTGGGAGCGGTCGAGTCCGCCGGCCCACCCGAAGGCAAGTTGATCGAGGCCGGCGGTCTCGATTTTCGCGAACGCTTCGTCCGCGAGGTCGGGGCGCCAACGGGCGAGATAGGTTTTCACCAAGGCGAGCAGGCGGGCGCGCTGCGCGGGCTTGAGTTGGGCGGCGGTGATGCCGGCGGGGGCGAGGGGGCCGACGCGTTTGTCGTTCGTGGTGACGATTTCCTTCAGCGCGACGGGCGCGAAGATCGCGACTTTCTTCTGGTCGGCGTCGAGGGAGTTCACGAAGGCGATGCCGAGGTCCTCCTCTTCGGCGAGCACGCGCTCGCCTTTGCGGGGACCGGCGCGGACTTCGGCGGGATTGGTGCCCATGAAGGACGGCGCGAAGAACACGTGTTTGCCGTCGACGACGGTGAAATTGAACGAGAGGTGGTGGCCCTCGAAGCGCCAGCCCCAGGACTGCGTGGGCGAGGGTTCGCCGAAGATCGTGACGAAGTAGCCGGCGGGGTCGCGGCGACCGACGGTATCTTTCTCGAGTTCCTTGAGCACGAGTTCGAGGGCCATGATCGCCTGGGCTTTGGCGAGGCCGGTGTGGCTGAGGCCGGTGCGGAGAAGAGCGAGGCCGAGGGCGGCCTGGCCGGTGGTCATGTGCCGGAGCGGGAGGCCTTGGCGCGTGATCGGGACGAAGTTCCAGTTTTCGCGCTCCTTGTCGGTGAGTTTGTAGGTGGCGGTCTGGCGCTGGTAGTCGTCGAGGGCGCCGAGGAATTTCCTGGCGGCCGCGGTCATGTCGGCGGCGACTTCGTGGCCGCGAAGGAGCGGCGCGACGAGGCTGAGCAGGAGGACGAGGAGGAGGCGGGGGGTAGAGCGCACGGAGGCGTTAAGGCGGAGGGCGGGGAGCGGCGCAAGGATGCAGGCGGCGGACGGTGGGTTTCGTCGCAGGCTGCTTGCCGGCGCCCGGCGGGTTCGCACGCTGCCGGCCATGCCACGATTCATCCGACTGTTGGTGTTTCTCACGGGCGCGGCGGCCATGGTCGCGCCGGCGCGGGCGCAGAAGCCCGCGATCACCTCGCAGGACCAGCTCCCGCGGTTCAACTACCCGCTGACCGGCAACGTCACCGCCGTCCTGACCGACGATGCGGCCGCCGAAAAACTCGCCGCGGCGGTGCGCGCGGACCTGGAGAAACTGCTCGCGGATTACGACATCAAGGACCGGGCGACCCTCCAGGGGCTGCACGGCACGCTGCTCGCGCTCGACGTGCACGCGGGACGGCACGACCGTGCGCTGGAGCGGATCGCGACGATCCGTTCGCTCGAGGAGAAACCCGCGGCGAAACTCACCGCCGGACTGCTGGCGGAGAGCTACATCGCGGCGCGGCGCGCGGTCGACTCGGGCAACGAGCCGGCTTTCCGCGCCGCGTTCCGCCGCATCTACGCGGAGAAGCTCGCGGCGTTGCCGTGGGCGACGGTGGGCGACGTCGTCAAACAGACCAAGGGCAGCGCGGAAATCGTAACCGAAGCGCTCGTGGTCGGAAACCTCGCCAGCCAGTTCCAGCCCGGCGTCGACAAGACGGGGGCGGTGAGCGGCGACGTGGCGCAGACGCTCGTGGCGCAACGGACCAATCTCGCGCATTTCCTGCCGCTCAAGGCGGAGCGCGTGGCGGTGTTGTCCGCCTACGTGGCCGCGAACCAGAAGACCAAGGCGGACATCTGGGCGGCGCGCTCGGTCGATCTCGCGGGCGAAAAAAATCTCGTGCCCGTGATCGTCGCGATCTGGGACAGCGGCGTGGACATGCCGGTCTTCCCCGGCCGGCAGTGGACGAACGCGGCGGAGCAGGCAAACGGCCGGGACGACGACGGCAACGGCTACATCGACGACCGGCACGGGATCGCCTACGATCTGAAATCGCAGCGCGTGCCGGAGCTCCTCCTGCCGCTGACGGACGGACAGCGCGCCGACTATCCCGGCATGCGCAACCTGACGAAGGGCCTGCTCGACGTGCAGGCGAGCATCGAGTCGAAAGAAGGCGCCGAGCTGAAGAACCTGATGGCCGGGTTGAAGCCCGAGGCGGTGAAGCCCTTCATCGAGGGGCTCAATTTCTTCGGCAACTACACGCACGGCACGCACGTCGCGGGCATCGCGGCCGCGGGCAATCCCGCGGTGCGTCTGCTGGGCGCGCGCGTGACGTTCGACCACCGCATGATCCCGGACGTGCCCACGCGGGCGCAGGCGGAGCGCGACGCGGCGGCGATGACGGAGATCGTGGCCTACCTCAAATCCCGCGGCGTGCGCGTGGTGAACATGAGTTGGGGCGGCTCGCCGCGCGACGTGGAGGGTGCCTTCGAGGCCAACGGCGCGGGCGGCACGCCGGAGGAGCGCAAGAAGACGGCGCGGGAATATTTCGAGCTGTCGCGCGTCGCGCTGACCGAGGCGATGCGCGGGGCGCCGGAGATCCTGTTCGTGGCGGCGGCGGGCAACTCCAACAGCGACGCGAATTTCGACGAGACGATCCCCTCCGGCATCGATCTGCCCAACGTGCTGACCGTCGGCGCGGTCGACCAGGCGGGCGAGGAAACCTCGTTCACGAGTTTCGGGAAAAACGTCGACGTGCATGCCAACGGCTTCGAGGTGGAGAGCGACCTGCCCGGCGGGGAGCGGATGAAATACTCCGGCACCTCGATGGCGGCGCCCAACGTGGCGAATCTCGCCGCGAAACTGCTCGCGCTGCAGCCGGGACTCACGGTCGCGCAGGTGATCGACCTGATCCGGCGCGGCGCGGAGAAAAGTGCGGACGGCCGGATCAACCTGATCAACCCGCAGCGCAGCGTGGAGCTGCTGCGGGCGGCGGCGCGCTGACGCCGCCGCG
>JBILLY010000720.1:0-3269 GCA_044375835.1 Opitutaceae bacterium | reverse complement strand
GTGAGCCGGCTTGCGCCGGAGGCGACGCTGAGCGAGGCGATGTTCTTCTGACGCGGCGAAGCGGCCCGTCGCGGGGCGGCCGGGGGCGGAGAAAAAAGAGGCCGCCCGACGTGCGGGCGGCCCGAGGCGGTGCCGAGATAGGGTTGCTGGCGCCGGTCAGAAGCGAGCGGTGACACCGGCCTTGAAGCTCATGCCGGGTCCGGAGGCGTAGCTGGGAATCTCGCGGCCGAAGGCGTGGAGGTAGTCGTTGTTGGTGTAATCGTTCGTCAGATTGTAGACGTCGAGGTAGAGACTGTAGGTGCGGTTGATCGTGTAGTTGACCTTGAAGTCCCAGAGGGTGCGCGGGTGCTGGTAGACCTCGTAGAACATCGTGCCGGGCAGCACGCCCGCGCCGGTGCCGAAGTTGCCGGAGGTGGCGCTGCGGAAGAAGGCGCTGCGGTGATTCATCATCAGGCGCAGGTCGAGGCCGTAGCCGCGCCAGGTCAGGCCGGCGTTCCAGCTGCGGGGCGTGAGATTGGGCAGGCGGGAGACGGTGGTGGTGGAGCCGTAGTCGCCCTTGGTGTCGATGTAGGTGAAGTTGGCGTAGGAGCCGAGGCCGCGCCAGGCGCCGGGCAAAAAGGTGTATTGCTGCGAGTAGTTGAGCTCGACGCCGCGGATGCGGGCGGAGCCGATGTTGCGGTTCTGCGTGATGGTCCAGCCGGCGTATTCACCGTTGAAGCCGTTGTCGGGGCCGTCCGGGACGGTCGAGGTGAAGGAGCGGAAGTAGTCGGAGATCTGTTTGACGAAGACGCCGGCCGAGAGCTGGCCGATGCCGGAGAAGTAGCGGGCGACGGAGAGGTCGAAGTTGTCGGAGGTGTAGGGGCGGAGCGCGGGGTTGCCGGCGGAGAGGCGCTGGTTGTCTTCGTCGGGAACGATCGTGGGCAGAAGCAGGGTCGGCGTGGGGCGGGTGATCGACTTGGAGTAGGAGGCGCGGGCCTGGGTGTTGGCGCCGAGGGCGTAGACGAGGTGGGCGCCGGGGAAATACTCGCGGTAGTCGGTGCCGAGGGTGGAGGGACCGCGGAAATTCGCGAGGGCGCGCGCGCGGGCGACGTCGGCGGTAGCGCTGGCGAGGTTGTTGTTGGTGGCGTTGGAGACGCGGCGGAGGTTCGTGCCCTCGGTGCGTGTCTCCTCGGTCCGGATACCGGTCAGCACGCGGAGGCGGCCGAGCTTGGCGTCGACCTGGACGTAGCCGGCGTCGATGGTCTCGTTGAAGGAGGCGTCGTTGAGGAGGGATTGGTAGGTGGTGTTCCAAACGTCGCTCGAAGTTTGGATCCAGTTGGAGCGGTCGGCGAAAAGGTCGTTGGCGAGGCCGGTCTCGGGCAGCTGGAGGAACGGGAAGGGGCCGTAGC
Organism: Opitutaceae bacterium; assembly: GCA_044375835.1. GTDB lineage: Bacteria > Verrucomicrobiota > Verrucomicrobiia > Opitutales > Opitutaceae > ER46. Next base: position 1,881 of record JBILLY010000720.1, on the reverse strand, counting down.
GGCCCTCGGACATGAGCATGTTGTAGCCGACGAGGGAGCGGATGCCGCCGGTGGCGGGGGTGGCGGCGGGCCGGGCCCAGGTGAAGTAGTTCAGGTCGCGGTTGGCCTTCTGGTAATAGTTGGCCTGTTTGACGCCGACTTTGACGGTGAGCGGGACGCGCGCGGCGAAGGCGTGCTCGTAGTCGGCGCGGCCGCCCCAGCGCATCGCGGGGGCGGAGTAGGAGATGAGGGTGGCGTCGGGGCGGACGACGTAGCTGGCGGGATCGGACCAATTGAGGCCGCCGGTCTGGGTGATGACGGGCACGAAATCGTCGTGGCCGCGACGATCGAGCGTCCAGGAGACGCCGGTGAGGCGGGCGTTCACCTGGTTGAGCTGCGGGTAGAGCGTGCGGTTGCGCGAGTAGTTGAAGTCGACGACGAGCTTGCCGGCGCCGGCGAACAGGCGGTGCTCAAGGCCGCCCGAAAACGTGGCGCTCTCGCTTTCGCGGATGTAGAGAACGGACTCGAGGTCGAGCGTGCCGTTGCGGGCCTGGACGAAGTCGTAGGTGGAGCCGGGGAGGAAGTTGGCGGCGGTGGCGCCGGCGGCCAGTTTCCAGCGGAAGTAGGAGGGGGAGGAACCGCTGCGGCGCTTGTTGCGGTTGTAGGTGCTTTTGACGTAGAGCGTGGTGTCGTCGCTGAGTTTGTAGTCGGCGTTGAGACCGAGGTTGAGCGAAGGCGACTGGCGGCCGAGATTGCCCCACTCGCCGGCGCCGGCGGCGCGCTGGAGGGGCTCGTTGGGGGCGGCGGCGGCGGTGAAGTAGCCGGTCTGGGCGGCGGAGGCTTGGCGCGGGCCGTATTCGGAGATGAGGCCGTTGCCGATGTTGCGCATCAGCGTGCCGACGACGCCGAGGTTGTTGCGGCCGCCGAAGACGGAATAGACGTCGGAGTAGCTCAGGTTGACCAGGTCGAACTCGGGCTTGTCGCGGTAGGGGACGGAGGGATCGTCGCGGCCGTTGGCCCACGCGGTGCCGACGGTGAGCGAGACGATGCGGCCGGGGTTGCGGTCGTAGGCGCGCTTGGTGCGGAGGTTGATGTAGCCGGCGATGGCGTTGCCGTCCATGTCGGGCGTGGGCGACTTGATGACCTCGGCGGCGGCGAGCGTGCCGGAGGAGACCTGGCCGAAGTAGACGTTGCCGTTGCTGATGGCGGTGCCGCCGGAGACCGCGATCTGGGCGCCGTCGATCATGAGCGAAGAGAAGTCCTGGGTCATGCCGCGGACGTAGATGGCGCCGACCTCGCCGCCCGCGCCGTCGATGGCGACGCCGGCGAGACGCTGGATGAGTTCGCCGACGGCGGCGCCGGGATTGCCGTGGGCGTCGATCGCGGCGACGGTGCGGACGTTGGCGGAATTGCGCTCTTCCTGGATGGCGGCGGCTTGGCCGTCGCGGAGGCCTTTCACGACGAACTTCTCGCCGACGTAGATCTGGGAATTCATCGACAGGTCGCGGACCGTCGTCTGGCCGGCGGTGACGGCGACGCCGAACTTGAGCACATCGAGCCCCGGGTAGCTCGCCGCGAGCTGGTTGGGGCCGGCGGGCACGACGAGGCGGAAAGTGCCGTCGAGATCGGTGATCGCGCGGGTGCCGGAGCCGTCGACGGTGATGACGACGTTGGGCAAAATGTCGCCGGTGGCGGCGTTGGTGACCCGGCCGGTTACCACGCCGGTGGCGTCGGCGGAACGGGCGAAGGGCAGGAGGACCAGAGCGGAAACGAACAGGCACGCGGCGCGGAGGCGGCGGAAGAAAACGGGCTGGGGAGCGATCTTCATGCGCGGCGCAGTCAGGGGTAACCGGCCGGGGAATTAAAGCCAAAATCCGGAGCGCGGCGGCGCGACGCGGACCG
>JBILLY010000719.1:0-3270 GCA_044375835.1 Opitutaceae bacterium | reverse complement strand
GGAAGCGTGCGGGCGGGGGCGGGCGGCGCAAGTTTTCCGGCGAATGGGTCGGCGGCGCCGGCGTCGGGGGCGCGCCGGTGGCGCCGCCGCGGGCCGATCCGGAGGGAGCGGATTCTCGGGCTACGCCGCGGGCGCCGGCGCCGGTATGACGGCGGGCACGGGCGCGCGGGCGAGTTTCCTTTCCCAATACCAGGTGAAGAACACGGGCACAGAGAAAAGGGAGACGATGTCGAAGATCATGCCGCCGACGACGGGCAGCACCATGGGCTGCATGAGTTCGGAACCGCGGCCGGTGGCCCAGAGGACGGGGAGCAGCGAGAGGAGCGTGGTGGCGTTGGTCATGATCGCGGGACGGCGGCGGCGCAGGCCGGCGTGGAAGACGCGGGCGTGGACCTCGGCGACGTCGCGGGGCGGCGTGCGGAATTGTTCGTGCAGGTAGGTGCCGAGCAAGATGCCGTCGTTGAACATGACGCCAAGGAGGACGATGAAGCCGACGACGACGGCGGTGGTGAGCTCGGCGCCCCAGAGCCAGACGAAGAAGAAGCCGCCGGCGGTGGTGACGGTGGCGTTGGCGAAGATGATGATCGCGGTGATGAGCCAGCTGCGCGTGCCGACGTAAATCAGGACGACCATCACGAGCAGCGACGCGGCGATGATCCAGCGGAGGGAGGCGTCGGCCTTGAGTTTCTGTTCGTAGCGGCCGACCCAGCGGTAGGTGGCGCCGGTCGGAAGTGAAAGCCGGCCGTCGGCGAGGGCGGCGCGGAGGCGGGCGTCGGCGTCGCGGACGACCTCGACCTCGCCGCGGTCGCGGGCGTTGAGGAGGACGTATTGGGTGCGTTTGCCGCCTTCGGAGCGGATGGCCATGGGGCCGATGGTGTAGGTCAGGCCGGCGTCGCTGCGCGACGCAGTGACGAGCGGAGCAGGGACGAGGGACGAGTGACGAGGGACGAGTTGGAGAACGGGGTCGAGGGATTCGCCGGCGGGGAGGGTGAGCTCGGCGCGGGTCGGGGAGAGGACGGTGAAGTTGCGCTGGTGGGTGAGAGAAAGTTGAGCGTGGAAGGCGGAGAGTTGAGCGGGGGAGGAGAACTCGAGGGTGTGGACGGTGGGGGCGGCGAGGACGCTCGAGAGGGGAATCGCGCCGTGGCCGGCGGTGACGGGAATCTGGAGCTGGGTGAGTTCGTCGGGGTCGTCGCGGCGCTCGCGGAGATAGCGGATGCGGACGGGATAGCGCAGGGCGCCCTCGACGGAATACGTGAGGGCCATGCCGCCGAAGGCGGTTTCGACGGAGCGCATGACCTGTTCGACGGTGAGGCCGAAGCGGGCGAGTTTGGCGGGGTCGAGGCGGATCTCGGCGTAGGGCTTGCCGCCTTCGCGCTGCATCTGGACGTCGACGGCGCCGGGCGTGCCTTGGATGACTTTCTCGGCGGCTTCGGCGAAGCGCTCGAGGGCGTCCTGATCGTCGCCGAGGACCTGGAGCGCGAGGAGGCTGCGGATGCCGGTGGAGAGCATGACGACGCGCGTCTCGATCGGCTGGAGCCAGCTCGGGGCGACGCCGGGGATATCGGCGAGGGCGGCGAGGGCGGCGCGGACCTCGGCGAGGGTGCGCGGGCGTTGTTCGATCGTGCCGTCGGGCGCGGTGATCTCGTGGACGGGCCAGGCGGCGTAGGGTTTGAGGAGGACGACGGTCTCGATCATGCCGATGGGGGCGGGATCGAGGGCGGTCTCGGCGCGGCCCATTTTGCCCATGACGCCGGCGACCTCGGGGACGGAGGCGATGGCGCGGTTCTGGGCCTGCATGACGCGCTGGGTTTCGCCGAGGCCGCCGGTGGCGGGGAGAGACGGCATGAAGAGCAGGCTGCCCTCGTCGAGGGGCGGGAGGAAACTGGAACCGGCGCCGGGGAAGGCGCGGGTGAGCGCGCGGTCGGCGGCGAGGTGCGAGAGGTCGGCGCCGGCGGCGGCGAAGGCGGCGCGGAGCGGAGTGCTGACGACGGGCCAGCCGAGGCCGAGCAGGTAGCCGCCGGCGGCGAGCGCCGCGATGGTGACGGTGAAGGCGACCTTGTGGCGCTGGATGTGGCCGTAAGCCCATTCGTAGGCGACTTGGATGGCGCGGCTGGCGGGATTCTCCTCGTAGTTGACGAGCTGTTCGCGGCCGAGGCGCCAGACGGTGAAGGCGACGGCGGCGGCGAAGAGCGGGGCGAAGAGCCAACCGGGCACGGCGACGGCCCAGCGGCCGTAGTCCTGCGGGAGGCTCAAGCCGTCGCGGATGAACCAGCCGAACGCGAGGCCGGCGGCGAGACCGGCGACGGCGAGGAGGACGGGCTTGCGCACGTGCCACGGCGGGAGGAGCAGACGGCAGAGCACGGGCACGAGGAGCGTGCCGAAGAGGACGGCGCCGCTGATCGCGAGGGATTTGGTGAGGGCGAGCGGGGCGAAGAGGCGGCCGGCTTGATCCTGCAGGGCGAAGATCGGGAGAAAGCCGATGACGGTGGTGGCGGCGGAGGTGAGGAGCGGGCGGGCAACCTCGTGCGTGCCGGCGATGACGGCGGCGGTGATCTCGGGATCGAACGGCGAGGTCGGCATCGGGCGGCCCTCGCGCCGGCACTTGGCCTGCAGGTCGACGAGGTGCTGCGTGATGTTCTCCGTCACGATGATGCCGAAATCGACCATCACGCCGATGGCGATGGCGATGCCGGCGAGGCTCATGATGTTGGCGCCGACGCCGGCGGCGTGCATGACGAGAAACGTGAACAGCATGCCGAGCGGCAGGCTGAGCGCGACGGCGAGGCTGGCGCGGACGTGCAGCAGGAAGCCGACGACGACGATGGCGGTGGTGACGACGGCCTCGACGAGGGTGGAGGAGAGCGTGGCGGTGGTTTCGCGGATGAGCTGGCTGCGGTCGTAGAACGGGACGACGGAGAGCTGTTCGCGGGCGAAGGCGGGGGCGAGGTCGGCGAGGCGGCGTTTGACGGCGTCGATGACGCGCTTCGGATCCTCGCGCACGCGGAGGGCGACGATGGCGCCGACCTGTTCGCCGTGGGCGTCGGCCAGGAGGCCTTGGCGGACCTGACCGCCGAGCGTGACGGTGGCGATGTCGCCGAGGCGGAGGCCGGCGCCGAGGGCGCGGTTGCCGCGGAGGACGATGTTTTCCACGTCGGCGACGGAGCGGATGAAGCCGGCGCCGCGGATCATGGTTTCGATGCCGCTCTGCTCGACGCTCATGGCGCCGACATCGCGGCCGGCGGCCTGCACGGCCATCATGAGCATATCGAG
>JBILLY010000718.1:0-3271 GCA_044375835.1 Opitutaceae bacterium | reverse complement strand
AGTCGAGCACGAGCGTATGGCTGGCGGGGGCGCCGAGGTGGATGCCGGTGCCCTGGTTGGCGCGCGCGGTGCAGCGCTCGATCACGTTGCGGTGGCCGGTGACCTCGAAGCCGAAGCGGGCGGCGCCGGTGACCTCGAGGCCCACGAGGTGCCAGTGGTCGCCGGAAACCACGAGGCCGCTGAGCTTTTGTTCGAACGGCTGCGCGGAGAAATCGAACACGGGGCGGCGGGCGTCGGCGGCTTCGACGCGGATGGGGGCGGCGGCGGTGCCGTGGGCGGAGAGCCGGATCGGCTGGGTGTGGCGATAGGTGCCGGCGGCGAGGCGGATCGTGTCGCCGGGTTGCGCGCGCGTGGCGGCGCGGGCGAGCGTGGCCAACGGGGCGTCGGCCGCGCCGGTGGCATCGTCGTGGCCGGTCGGGGAGACGTGGAGGACCGCGGCGGCGAGCGGGGAGACGGCGGCGCCGAAGGCGAGCGCGGCGAGGAGGAAGCGCATGAAGGCGGCGGGTGGCTCAGAAGTTGAGCGTGGCGCTGAGCGAGTATTTCCGCGGGGTCTGGTAGCGGAAGGTGTTGGGCACGTCGCCGCCGGCGGCGGCGTTGGTGGTGAAGGCGGTGTAGACGACGTCCTGCTCGTCGAGGAGGTTGGCGACGTTGAGCTGGAGGCGGGTGCGGTATTTGCCGAGGCGGAGATCGTAGCTGGTGTGGGCGGAAACGAGGGTGTAGGGCTCGGCGTAGAGGTAGTTGAACGGTTGGTTGGCGCGGTTGCCGACCACCTGGCGGCCGCGGTAGTTGGCGCCGCCGCCGACGGCGAGGCCGCGGAGACGGCCCTCGCGGAACGAGTAGGTGGTGTAGAGGTTGGCGATCCGCTCGACGGTGTTGTTGAGCGTGCGGCCCTCGGTGTAGCCGGAGATGGTGCGGTTGATGTCGCCGATGTTGGTGGCGATGCGGGCGGCGTTGGGGAGCGCGGGATTGGCGGCGCCGGCCTGCCAGGTGGCGAGGTTTTGGGCGACGTAGGCGCGGAGGCCGGGGCCGATGTCGGCCTGCTCGGTGCGGGGCAGCGAGTAGTTGAGCATGAGGCGCCAGGAGCGCGTGAGGTTGGCGGTGAGGTCGAGCTCGAAGCCGTCGCCCTGGTAGGTCTCGAGGTCGCGGTAGGCGAGGATGGTGTCCTGCGGGCGGCCGAGGTCGTTCCAGATTTCGTTGATGTCGGCCTGGGCGTCGCCGGTGCGGGCGCGGTCGGTCTGCTTCATTTTGTAGTAGCCGAGGGTGCCGGCGAGTTTGCCGCCGAAGAACTCGAGCTTGAGGCCGACGTCGATGCCGTCGTTGGAGGCGGGCGGAATGGTGGAGCCGTCGAGCTGGGAGGCGCCGGAGCCGGGGGCGTTGAAGGACTCGGAGTAGTTGGCGTAGGCGCCGAGCCAGGGCACGGGGAAATAGACGAGGCCGGCGGAGGAGGTGCCGACCTTGACGTGGCTGAGGTCGAGGGTGCCGGGGCCGCCGGTGGCGCCGAGGACGGAGGAGCCGTCGGGGTTGGCGGCGACGCGGCGCTGTTGTTTGCGGTCGTGGATGTCGTAGCGGTAGCCGAGGAGGACGGAGAGCTTGCCGTTGAAGAAGGCGGAGGCGGAGGCGAGCTGGTTGTATTGGAGGCGTTGGTCTTCGTCGGAGGTGTTGGTCTCGATGAAGCGGACGTCGGAGCCGTTGGAGACGAGGGTGTCGAAGCCGCGGGGGTTGCGGGGGGCGTTCCAGTATTGGCGGATGCGGATGACGTTGGCGGCGGCCTGGCTGTTGACGTTGGGGCCGTTGACGCGGCCGGCGGTCCAGGTGACGGGGCTGTATTCGTCGTGGCGGACGCCGGCGGAGAGGCTGAGGCTGTGGCGGAGCCAGGAGAGTTGTTTTTTGTGGGCGAGGGAGAGGCGCCAGTCGGAGAGGGTGTTTTCCTGGAGCGTGCGCTGGGGCTGCACGTCGGAGAAAGGCTGGCCGAAATTGGGATTGGGGGTGCCGTTGGGGAGGACGGTGTTCACGTCGATCCGGTGCTGGTCCCAGACGCGGAGGTTGCCGAGGCGGCTCTGGTCCTGGTGGTTGAAGGCGAGTTGGGCGATGATGCCGGAGCCGAAGCGGTGCTCCACGTAGAAGGTCCAGCTGTGGTAGGTGGTGTCGATGTAGGCATCGGGCGGCTGGAGGCTGAACTCGCGGTTCGGGAGCCCGGGGAAGCGCGCGACTTGCGGGCGGCCGTCGGGGAGAAGGCGGAGGCCGGTGCCGGAGCTTTGGAAAAACCCGCGCCAGTTCAGAATGCCGAGGGCGGCCTGCGACGGATCGTAGACGAGGTAGTCGTCGGTGACGGCGGCGTTGAGGCGGGCGACGCCGGTGCCGGTGGTGGAGGGGGCGGTGACGCCGTTGTAGACGGCGGTGCGGTTCCAGTTGGAGCTTTGGTCGGCGAAGGTCTGGGCGAAGGAGAAGCGGCGGTATTTGCCCTGTTCGTATTCGCCGCGGAGCTGGGTGTCCTTGGCGACGCGGAAGGTGGCGGCGAGGTGGGCGCTGTGGCGGGTGGGTTCGTCGTAGTCGCGCCAGCCCTCGAGGGAGTCGGTCAGGGCGTTGATGCGGACGGCGAGGCGCCGGCCGGCGGGGACATTGTAGTCGAAGCTGGCGCGGTAGCCGCCGAAGGAGTCGGTGCGGAACTGGACGCTGCGGCGGGGGGCGAAGAGGGCCTGTTTGGTGAAGGTGGTGTTGATGCCGCCGGGGTTGCCGTCGCCGAAGAGGATGGAGTTGGGGCCGCGGGCGAATTCGAGGCGCTCGGTGTTGTAATTGTCGCTGGAGACATACCAGCGGAAGTAATTCCGGCTGGGGAAGCTGTTGCCGACGCCGCGGATGTTGACGTTGTATTCGCCCATGGTGGCGGTCTCGCCGGCGGGGATGGAATTGGGCGCCCATTCGGCGGCGGAGCCGAAGGACGTGGCGGCGATATCCTCGAGAAACTCGGCGGTGAGGACGCTGATGGCGGAGGGTGTTTCCTTGAGCAGGGAATCGATGCGGCCGCCGGCGAGGGCGCTGGAGGCGGTGTAGCCGACGTCGCGATCGGTGCTGACCTCGAAGGCCGCGAGCGTGATGGCCTCGGATTTGGCGGCGGTGGGCGCGGCGGGGGCGGGCGCGGTCTGCGCCCGGAGCGCGGCGGCCGAGAGGAGGAGCGCGGGGAGACCGCGGCGCAGGACGGCGGGGAAACGGCAGGGGAGCATGGGGCGGGTTGGTTGGCGGGGGCGATTGCGCCGGGGCACGGTGCCGGGGC
>JBILLY010000717.1:0-3275 GCA_044375835.1 Opitutaceae bacterium | reverse complement strand
GACCGCGCGGCGGAGGCGGGGAGCGTGGTCGCCTGGCAGAAGGAGTGTTCGTTGAAACGCGATTCGGTCCGATTCGGGGACATGACCGTGGAAACGTCCGGCCTGCATCACACGATGGTGGCGGAGGTTTTCCTCGGGGACCTCAGTCCCGACTCGGTGCGGGTGGAACTCTACGCCGACGGCGGGAAACCCGGGAACGAGGTGCGGCAAGAGATGGATCGCGGGGAGACGGCGGCGCCGGGTTCCGGGGGCCACAGGTATTGCGGCAAGGTGTCGTCGGCCCGTGCGACGACGGATTATACCGCGCGGATCATGCCGCATCGGGTCGGAGTCTCCGTGCCTCTGGAGGTGAACTGGATCGTATGGCAGAAATGAGACCGGCGACGGGGCGATGCCGCGTTAGGTTCAGAGCCCGCAGCGCGGGAGCCTTCGGCGAGTTATATCTTCCCGGTGAACAGCGTCGTGGCCAAAGCCGCCTTGAAGAACAATTCCGTCGTCGACGTTTATTCGACCCATGCGGACGCCAAAGCGGCGGTCGGGGAGCTGCAGCAATCCGGATTCGACGTGAGGAAGTTGTCGATGGTCGGGCGGGACTATCACACCGCGGAGCACGTGGTCGGCTACTAGGATATCATCGAGCGCAGGAAGGCGCGTGGGGCGCGAGCGGCGCGTTCTGGGACGGGATGTGGGGGCTGCGGTTTGGCTCCGCCTCCTTCTGGATTGCGGGATCGGGGCCGACGTTGGTTGCGGGACGTTGGTCAGTTTGATCGTCGATGCGCTGGAGAATGCCACCGTGGTCGGAGCCATGAGTGCGGCGGGTGCCGGTTTGTTTGCCATGGGGATTCCGCACACCAGCATTCTGCGCTGCGAGACCGCGCCTGAGGCCGGCAAGCTTGTCCTGATCGCGCACGGCGGGGTGAAGGAGACGAATCGAGCGAAGGAAATCCTAGGCCGCGGCAAACCGGACACCTTGGAGCATCACCAATAGGTCCCGCACCCGACCGAGCGCGTCGCGGTGCGCCCGGGCCCACACGCCCGTGCTCGGTGGCTGTGGCGCGGCTACAGGGCACCGGTGCCTTGCAGCCGTGGCCGGGGACGCCGCGCGGCGAGGGGCAGGGGTCAGACGGTCGGCAGCCGCCACTCGCCGCGGAAGGGTCGCGGCGCCAGCAGGGCGGCGGCGCCGTCGTCGCCCACGATCTGCTCCGCGGCCGGATCCCAGCGCAGCGCGCGCCCGGTCTTGATCGCGATCAGGCCGAGCTGGCAGAGCGTGTCGCCGCGCAGCGCCGCCTCGACGTCGCAGATCGCGCGGCCGCGCCGGCGGATCGCATCGAGGAAATCGCGGGTGTGCTGCGTGCTCACCGGGAGCTTCAGCGCCATGGCGCCGACCTTGCTTTGCGGGTCGCGAAGCAGCGTCTCGTCCGAGGCCGTGATCGCGCCGCGGTCGACGTGCACCCAGCCGGTTTCGCCGACGAACTTGATGCCGTGCTTGAAGCCCGGCTTGCCCTCGCTTGCGAACTCGATGGGCGGCCGGCCGTCGAACTCGTAGCGCACCCGCCAGGTCTGGATCGCGTCGTGATCGCCGGCCGGGGCAAACGTGCCCTGCCCGCGGATCCGCGACGGCCCGGTGGCGTCGGCGCCGTTGCCCCACTGCGCGATGTCGAGGTGGTGGATGCCCCAGCAGGAAATCATACCGAGGGAGAACGCGGCCATGTTCTCGTGGTTGTCGCGCTTCAATTTGTCTTCGTGGAAGCCGGTCGCCGGCGCGGGGCCGACCCAGCGGTCCCAGTCCACGTGCGGCGGCAGCGGTTGCGCCGCATAGGCGGGGCCCGCCTTGCCCGCGGGAGCGCACACGTCGATCTGGCGGATGCGGCCGATCCGGCCGTTGAGCGCAAGTTCGCAGGCCCAGCGGAACTTCAGGTTGGAGCGCTGCTGCGTGCCGAACTGGAACACGACGCCCGTCTTCCGCACGGCCGCGCGCACGCGCCGGCCCTCCTCGAAGGACAGCGCCATCGGCTTCTCGTGGAAGATGTGCTTGCCGCGCAGAATCGCGTCGAGCGACGGGATGCTGTGCCAGTGCACCGGCAGCGCCATGAGCACGGCGTCGATCGACGGGTCGGCGTTCAACGTGCGGAAATCCGCGTGCACCTTTACGTCCGCGCTGCCGTAGGCCTCGGCGATCGACTTTCGCGCGCGGTCGAGGTTGCGCTGGTTCACGTCGCAGAGCGCGGTTACGCGCACGTCGTCCTGGCTGAGAAAATTCCGCATGTCGCCGTGGCCCTGCGCGCCGACGCCGATGACGCCGACGGTGAGTTTCGTCGACGGTGCCGCGGCGCCGAGCAACCGGGAGGGGATGACGAGCGGGGCCGCGCCGGTGGCCAGCATGGCCTGCACGAAGGAGCGACGCGACACGGGGCGAAGACGAAGCGGGGTAGTTTTCATAGCGGTGGGGCGAACATGACCCGAGGGCGGGAATCCAGAAACGCGTCGGCCGCGGGAACGCGAGCCCGCAACGGAGAACGCACGGGCCGCGCGCGGGGTTGCGCGGTCGCACGGAGTCCATCCCGGGCGGCACCGCGATGCCGCCGGGGAGGTCGGCCGCCGGGGCCGCCGCGAAAGCGGACGGAGGGCCGCCCCCGCAGGCGGGCCGGAGGGCGACGCGCGCGCACCGCGGAGGCGTGGAGGTCGGCGAGACTCATCGGGGAACGATCCACGCCGACACGGAGGCCCGGGGCCCGGCCGGCTGGAAGCTCAGGCGCAGCTTCGCGTGCGCGGGCAGCGGCGCGAGGCCGAACGGTTTGCCCGCCGACACGGGCATCGGTTCGAGCGGGATCCAGTCCCGCGCGGCGGGATTCCACACGACGAGGCGGAGACTGCCGTCTTGATCGCTAGTCAGGTGCAGCGTGAACGGGTGCCGGTCGGGCTCGAGGATGCCGCTCAGCGCGCCGGCGGTGCCGATCTCCTGCTTTTCCCAGAGGACCAGCGGTTGGTGCAGGTGCCGCTTCGGCGCGCGGATGAGGCCGAGGCTGCGCCGGCCGGTGCTGTAGTAGAGATAGAACCACTCGTCGTCGGCCTCGATGCTCCACGGGTGCAGCGAGCCGCGCTCGTAGTCCTGATTCGCATACAGCGTCCGCCGGCCGAGCGTGATCCAACGGTCGAGCGCGAGGCCGATCGCGGGCGCGGAGTCGCGCCCGTCGAGTTCGAAGCTGAGCGCGGCCCAGACACTGCCGATCCGCACCGGGCAGCGGATCGTCTGGCCGTTGCGGTGGTGGTCTCCC
>JBILLY010000043.1:0-13430 GCA_044375835.1 Opitutaceae bacterium | reverse complement strand
GCCGGCCAGCGTCTCCTCAAGCCGGTTCGACGTCTCGCTGGTGAGGTTCACGACGCCGCGGCCGGTGGCGCCCTGCGTGAAGTCGGGGCCGAACGTCAGCGGAATTCCCCCGGCCGCCGCGGCAATCGTCGGCGTGCCGTTGGTGCCCGTGCCGAAGGTCCGGAGGTTGTTTCCGCCCTGCGACATGAAGTCGCTGAGGTTGAGTCCGAACGAGAGCACCGAATCCCGCGCCGGCCGCCAATCGAGGTTCAAGCCCGCGGCCTTGCGCCAGGTGAAGCGCGGCGCATCGCGCGTGACGTCGCTCGACAGATAGGGGTTGCTGAGGGAGGCGGCAGTGCCGGCGGCCGCGGCCGTCCAGACCGACTGGTGGAAGCGCTGCGGGTTGAAGAAATTCGAGGCCAGGCCGGTGACGACGAGCCCGAAGTTTCGGTTCACCGGAATCGTCCAGTCGAAGTCGACGTTCGGCAGGATCTTGTAGGCGACCTTGTCGTCGTAGGTGTAGGGCGACCGTAGCTGCAGCGCGAGCGAGTTGGCCGAAAGGTAGGTGCGGTAGCGGAACTCGGCGCGCGTGCGTTCGAAGGCGCTCTTGCTCACCAGATTCACCGAACCGGCAAGCGACGCTGCGGAGTTCGCGGGCGTGGGGACCTTGAAAACCTCCACGCGCGATGCGCCGGTGATCGAAGTCTGCGACATGTGCGGCGCGCGCGAATTCCCGAAGTAGTTCGCATTCGAAGTCTGCGCCCCGTCGACGGAGAATTCGGTCAAATTGGGCGCGAAGCCCCGCAACGAGAGGTCGCGCGCCTCCGCATCGAGGTAGTTCACGAGCACACCGGGGAGAAACTTGAGGAACTCGCCGACATTGCCCTCCTGCACGTCGCCGAACACGTCGGTTGCCACGACCTGTTTCAGGTTGGGCGAGAACCGCTGCTCGTTGGTCGCCAGCGCGTGCCCTTCGGTTTCGCGGGCCTGCGCCACCACAAAAGGGTCGAGCCGCACGGCGGCATCGCCGGCCGCGGCTTCGCCCCCGGAGAGCTCGACGTCCCAGGTCGCGAGCTGCCCCGCTTTCACCTCCACCGTGGCGCGCTGCGGCTGGAGGCCGGTGAAATAGAACTCCATGGTCGTCGCTCCGGCCGGCAGATCGGGCAATCGGTAGGTGCCAAACGCATCGGTGAACGCGACGACGGCGGTGCCGGGGACAGTGACGCGGACGTTGGTCAGAAAACGTCCGGTCTGGCCGTTGCGGACCCGGCCCGTAACGGACCCGGCGGAGTCGGCGGCGCGTGACGATGACGCGTCGGCGGCGAGCGCTGCGGAAGGCAACCCGCAGACGAGGACGGCCAACGCAAGGGGCAGGAGTAGGCGGCGGGGTTTCATGGGGTGCAAAGCGAGAGGTGCGTCAGGCTGATCCGGGATCCGCGGCGGCGAGTTCCTGCAACGCCTCGATGGCGAGCAACTCGCAGTTGAACCACATCAGCCCCGTGGGCTGCATCACCCAGGTCAGGTAGCGGCCAGGTGCGCGGGTATTGGCCTGGGTGCGGGTGAGCGTAGCGGCCAGCGCACGGGCTTTGGCGAGATGCAGCGGATCGCGCGTCACGCGATGGGCGGCCAGAAACATGCGGATGAGTTTCGCCGAACTCGCGCAGACCGGGGCGTAGGCGCGATACTGCTCCACCACACACGGCAACATCCACGTGCGGCTCTTGGCCCCGGCGACACCGTCGGGACTTTGGTCGCCCGGTCGCGTCGTCGGCGGCTGCGCCCACATCACGAACTGATCCTCGGCGAAACGCAGGATCTCGAGCGCCAGTTCCCGATCGCGCGCGGACGGGACGGGCTGGCGAAGCAGGTGGATCGCGTAGTCGCCGGCGTCGTGCTTGGTCAGGTTTTGGTAGGCCGGCTGCGGCTTCACGTCCTCGAACTGGCCCTGCCAGTTCCACGTGCGCACCGGATTGGCTTCGATCCACGCGACGGCGCGATCCCGCACGGGATTGAAGCGGTCGAGCCCGGCGACGCGTTCCAGCCGGTCGAGAAAATCGACCACCATGGTCGGCACCATCACGTTGTCGGTCACGAGCGCGCCGTCATTCACCCGCACGAACAACGGCCAGCTCCCGTCGGCCTGCTGGCGCCGCGCGTAGGTGTCGGCGATGCGGACCGCGGCGTCGCGGTAGCGCGTCTCGCCGGTGGCCGAGTAGAGGGTGAGAAAATGCAAGCCGCTCTCGGCCCCCGAGGTGGTCATGTGGTTTTCCGGCGCCATGTGGCCCTTGAGGCGGTCGCCGAACTTCGTCGGATGATAGGTGGGGGCATGGTGGGCCCAGGGCGACGCTGCGGGGAAACAAAGCCCGAGCAGATAGTCCGCGGCCCGGCGGGCGGCCGTCAGGGCCGCCTCGGCGTCGTCGGGAGCCGGAGACTGTTTTGCGTAGAGCGCGAGCGCGGCGGCGGCGGCGCCGACAATCTTGTAGGGGTAGCGATAGAGATGGAACTGCGCGTCGGGTTCACCGGTGGTGAACCAGCAACGCAGGTCCGGCGAATGCACCAGCGCCTGCAACGCGCGCCGCGAACTTTCGCGCCATCCGAGCGCGGCCGGCGGATAGCTGGCATCGAACGTAGCGGCCCGGTGAAACGTCCGCTCGTTGGGAGCGCCGATCGCGCCGCCCCGGACGTCGAGCGCTTCGACCCTCAGTCTGGTCCGACCGACCGGCAACTCCGCCCAAACGGGCGAGAGCGGCGCCGTCGGCTCGGGCGCGGAGAACGTCCGGTTGCCGCCGTCAGCTCCGGTGACGGTGAAGCGGTAGGCGTGCGCGCCTTGCGCCGCCGGAATCTCAAAAGCCGGCGCGTGGAGAAACTGCACCGCCTCACGATTCCAGAAGGGCTGCTCTCCCGGCTTGCCCGGGCGCACCGGCGCGGCGGTTTCGTGGCGGGCTCGGGCGACCAGTTCCTCGGCCCCCCTGCTCGGCGATGAATCCGCGGCCAGCAGCGGCAAGGCAGCCATGATATAGAGAGCACCGGGCAGCGAATGAAGGGACATAGGTGTGGGGAGGTGCGCGGACCGGTCACGCGGCCGGCGCGTGGCTGAATTGGAACCAGATGAAGTAGGCGTAGAGCGCCCCCATGAGCGCGACGAACAGGCCCCACCAGAGAAACAGGCTGCGCCAGCCGCCATACCGGCTACGCTCGGCCTCGGGCAGCGCCGCCATCCGCGGAGACCAGATGATACCCTTGATCCGCTCGGGATCGGGCGCTGCGCCCAGCAGCGATATCACCACCATCAATACCATCGAGACGGCCCAGACGGCGAAGGTGCGGTTGAGCCAATTGTCGAACGGCTGGAGCAACGTCACGTGCTTGAACAGCACGTGCTCGACGAAGGCCGTGAACGGAAAGCCGAACCACAGCACGAACGTCGCCGCGGCGGCGTTTGCGCGCGACCACAACACGCCGACCAGAAACACCGCCGCAATCGGCGCCGCGACCCAGGCGCCGACGTTTTGGATTAGCACAAAGACCCCGAGCTGCTGCCGCGTGAACCAGATGGCCAGCGCGGTGGCGATCGCGAGAATCACAAACCCACTCCAGCGCCCCACCCGCACCAGATGCGCCTCGGACTTCTCACCCGGCACGAGCGGCTTGTAGAGATCGATCGTGAAGACCGTGCTGCACGAGTTGAGCACCGAGCTGATGTGCGAGAGCATCCCGCTCGCGAGTCCCGCCATCACGATGCCGCTCAGGCCGACCGGCAACAGGTCGCGGACGAGGGTGGGAAACGCCAGGTCTTTGTCCGCGAGACCGGGATAGAGTTGGAACGCGACGATGCCCGGCACCACGATCAGGAGCGGCAACACGACTTTGATGAAGCCGGCGAACACCACCCCCATCCGGGCATCCCACTCGCTGCGGGCACCGAGGCAGCGCTGCACGATGAACTGGTTGGTGCAGTTATACCAGATGCCGACCGAGAGAAAGAGGGTCCAGACGCCGAACCACGGGTAGTCTTTGTCGGTGGCCGGGTAGATGATTTTGAATTTCTCCGGTGCGCTCTGCATGAGGGCGCCCAGACCGCCGACCTTTTCCAATCCCACCCAGGAGACCACGAGCCCGCCGATCATCATCACGACAAACTGCAGGAAATCGGTCCACGCGACCGACCGCAGTCCACCGTAGATCGTGTAGGAGCCGGCGAGCGCCGCGAGCGCGAGGATCGTCGCCGTCTCGTCGAAATCGAACATGCCGCGCATCGCTTTGGCCCCCGCGAGCATCACCACCGCCATCTGCGCGACGATCCACAGGACGAGGCAGCACACGGCGAAAAGATAGCGGCAGTGGGCGTTGTAGCGCCGCTCGAGAAACTCCGGCATCGTGTAGAGTCCTCCCCGGATATAATACGGCAGGAAGATCCAGATGAGCGCACTGAACGTGACCACGTTGCCCCACTCCCATTGCGCCACCACGAAGCCCACCGCGTAGGCGACGCCCACCATGCCGATGAAGTGCTCGGTGCTGATGTTGGCGGCGATGATCGAGCCTCCGATCGCATACCACGGCAGACCTTCGCCCGCGAGAAAGTAGCCGCGCGCGTCGGTTGCATTGCGCCGCCCGACCCACAGCCCGAGGACGACCGTGCCCACGAGATAGACCCCGAAGAGCGTAAGGTTCAGCGTGCTCATACGGAAGCCGTGGCCATCGCGTCGGCGCGCGCAGTGAGGTCGGCACCCAACGCGATCGCCGCGGCCGTCAACCGCTCCAGCCCGCCGGAAAGGAACGGGGAGACCGTAACCGAATAGAGGCCGGCGTGCTCGTAGGCGGAGCGCGGCGGCAGGTAGCTCGCATAACCGTTGGCGATATTGATCGCGGCGACGGGCCGCGGCGAGAACCGGCGACGCAACTCGACTTGAAACGCACTGTAGGCTTCGTGCGGGTGGGCAAAGAGGAGTGTATCGCCGATACGCCAGCCGTAGAGGGCCGTAGTCATGGTGTCGCCGTCGCCCACGTTGCGCCGCACCGCGCGCTGCCGCCGCAGGCGTTCCGCGCACAGCCGGTCTTTCGTCTGCTCCAGTTCCCGATCGATCTCCCCGACCGTCGGCATCGGTTTCAGGGCCAACGCAACATCGCAGCGCGTGGCTGTAATCGTGCGCCACGGGCGATTCGGCTCGCGCCGCCACATCGCCAGGCTGGCGCCGGATTCAACGATCCCGCGTAACGCCAGACCTGTCGCCGGCGGCAGCATCCCGGCAAGCGTGGCCAGCACGGCGTATCCGAGACGACGACCGTGCTGATCGGGCAATGCTGTGTCCCCGGAGTATTGCTCGGCGGGGGCAAGTTCCCCCGAGGCCCCCTGCAGGAAGAGACACGGCGCGCCGGTGCTGTGCTCCACGACCTCCCGCATTGCGCCGGGATAGTCGGGCGACAACGCACCGTTCTCCCAGGCCAGCGTGGTCGGATGGCAGGCGTAGTTGACGAGGGTCGCGAGCACCGTGCCATCGTCTCCGGTTGCACGGCCCACCAGCAGGGTGTCATCGGCCGGGACGTGCGGATTGAATCCCACCAGCCAACGCCCGCTCGCCGCATCCGGCAGATCGCGATTCGTAGCGAGGTCACAGCGGCCATACCGCCACGTGAGCGTCGCCGGCCGCGCGGCGGCCAATGCGGCATGTGCCATTGCGCTCGCCGCGTCGCGCACCTGCGTCAGATAGGGCCCGATTTTTTCCCCGCCGGGCCGACCCGCATCATCACGCCCAAGGCTTGGCCCGGCATGCGTGTGCGAAAGGCAGAGCAGCAGACGGGTTTCATCGATGTTCAGTGCCGCGAGCACGCCATCGCTCACGAACCGTTCGTCGTCCCGGCTTTTCCACCAACCGAGGTCGGCCGCGATCAGGACGAGGGGCGGGGCGGATTCGTTTTCCCGGAGTGTGAAACACGTGATCGTCAGCGGCCGATGCACGCCTTGCGCGACATCGTGCGCCGCCGCGCCCCAGCTGCGGGCATAGATGCCGACCGGCGGCGTGATGTCGGCGCGCGCGACGCCCATGATTCCGGCGAACGATGACGGCGCTTCGATCATGGACGCGGAGGCAGCAGCGACATGCCGCCGTCGAGCAACAGCACCGATCCCGCCATCTGGCGGTTGCCCGGTTCGCACAGGAACGCGACCGCCCCCGCCACTTCGGACGGCTCGATCAGGCGGTTTACCGGCACGAGGGCGCGGAGACCGTCGCGCAGCGCGGGATCGACCTGCATCATCCGCCCGCTCAGTCCGGCATCGACGATGCCCGGCGCGACTTCGTTGACGAGGATGTCGTGCGGCGCGAATTCGAGCGCCATGCATTGCGTCAGCATCCGCAAGCCGGCTTTCGAAACGCTGTAAGCGGGGATGTGCGGATGCACGCGATGCCCGGCCCACGAACCGATGAATACGATCCGTCCCGGACGGCCGAGTGCGATCAAGCGCTGCGCCGCGCTTTGGGCGAGATGGAATGCCCCGTCGAGATTCACCCGCAGCTCACGCGACCACGCGGCCGGAGTCATCTCGCGACACGTCGTCGTGGTGACCTGCGCGGCATTGGGCACGATCAACGTCGGCACGCCCAGCTCTGCTTCCACGCGTCCCACCCAGGCCGCGGTGGCCGCAGCATCCGCAACATCCACCGGGTCGAATCGCGCCCGTCGGCCCATCGTCCGCACCTCGGCGAGGGTCGGCTCCGCGGCCTCGCTGCTCTGGAGCCCGCCGAGCGCGATATCGGATCCCCGGGCGGCCAACTCGCGCGCGATGGCCCGCCCGATGTCGCCCAGTCCGCCGCTGATGATCGCCACGTGGCCCGCGAGTGTCGTCATCACCAGTCCCCCACGCTGCCGTCGGCGTAGAAGCTGCGTTGCAGCACTTCCTGCTCGAACGGGTGTTTCCTTACTTCGGATTCGTCGATCTCGATCCCAAGGCCCGGGCGTGTGCCGGGGCGCACGATCCGCCCCTTGGGCTCGACGGTGAATCCCTCGCGCACAACGTCCTGACGCCACGGCACGTCATTGTGCACCGTTTCGCAGATCACGTAGCCCGGGGTGGCGAACCCAAATTCCAGGGAGGCGGCCGTGCTCACGGGGCCCTGCGGATTGTGCGGCGCGATCGCCACCCGGTATGCCTCGGCCATCGCGGCGATGCGGCGTGCTTCCGTAAGCCCGCCGCAATGCGTGATGTCGGGCTGCAGCACACTGGCCGCGCGTTTCTCGAGCACATCGCGAAACGCATACTGCGAGACGAGCCGCTCGCCCGTGGCGATCGGCGTCTTCACGGCCCGCTGGATATCGGCGAGGCCGTCCACGCTCTCGGGCCAGCACGGCTCCTCGAGCCAGTAGAGGTTGTAGGGCTCGAGCACCTTCGCGAACTGCAGACCCATCCGGGGCGAGGGACGCGCATGGCAGTCGACCATGATGTCGATGTCCTCGCCCACGGCCTCGCGCATCGCTCGCACGCACGCCTCCGCGTAACGCAGCGGCCGGTTGCCGTCGAGGGGCATCGTCTCCGGCACCGCCATGCTCTTGAAGGCCGTGAATCCGTCCGCGACCGCCGCTTGGGCCAGCTCGCCGAAGCGCTTCGCGTCGGCCGGGTCGGTATCGTAGAAGTCCTCCATCCGGCCGCCGCCCAGGTGGCTGTAGAGTCGCACAAAGTCGCGCACCGGCCCGCCCCACAACCGATGCACGGGCACGCCGTGCACCTTGCCGAGAATATCCCAGAGCGCGATGTCGATGCCGCTGATCGCGGTGCCGCGGACGATGCCGTTGCCGTGCCAGAAGTGCTGGCGATACATCATCTGCCAGAGGTGTTCGATCCGCGTCGGGTCCTCGCCCACGAGCAACTGCGCGAGATCCTCGATGGCACCCACCACGGCGCGCGTATGCCACTCGAGCGTCGCTTCACCCCAGCCGAACAATCCCGGCTGGTCGGTGACCACCTTCACGAAAATCCAGTTCCGCATCCGCGCATGGCAGACCAGCGGTTCGATCGCGGTGATCTTCATAGCGATTGCAACGCCGACTCCGTCGCTTCGAGCGTGCGGTCGATATCCTCGGCGGTGTGGGCCGCGCTGACCGAACCCTGTTTGCAGGCCAGAGGGAAATGATAGACGCCGCGCTCGATCAGCGCCAACCGGTAGCGCCGGTCGAACTCGAAGTCGTGGTGCTCGAGGATGTCGTGCCAGTCGCGCGGGACGTGAGACATGAAATACACGCAGAAAGCCGACGCGTTGCGCGAAATCGTGACCTCGCGACCTTTGCGGCGGAAAAGCGTCCCGATCCCGTCCAGCAGCCGCTCCGTCTGTGCTTCGATCTGCCGGTAGATGGCGCTGTTGTCGCGGCGGAGAAGTTCCAACGTCGCCATCGCCGCGGCAACGTTGGCGGGATGGCCGTTGTAGGTGCCGGCGATCAGCACGCGTTTCGCGGGTTCGGCGGCATCGAAGCGCTGCATGATTTCCCGCTTTCCCCCGAGCACCGCCAGCGGCCAGCCGTTGGCTACCGCTTTCCCGAAAACCGTCAGGTCCGGGGTCACCCGGGCGACGGATTGATAACCGCCGAGCGCCGTGCGGAAGCCCGTCTTCACTTCGTCGAAGATCAATACCACGCCGTAGCGGCTGCACAACTCCCGCAAGCCCTCGAGATAGCCGGCGGCGGGCAACACGATCCCGATGTTCTGCAATACCGGCTCCGTGATGAGGCACGCCACCCGATGCCGCTGAAACATCCGTTCGACCGACGCCAGGTCGTTGAAATTCACGATGTGGATGCGGCGCTGCGTGCTTTCGGGGATACCCGCCGAGATCGGCAGGAACGAATACTCGCCCGCGGCCACGCGCGGGCCGATCGCTGCGGCCGGCGGCATGACCGCCCGGCCGACTTCATCGTGCCAGCCGTTGTATCCGCCGAGGGTGACGACGACATCGTCCCGGCCGGTATACGCGCGCGCCAGCCGGATGGCGTTGGCGGTCGCTTCGCTGCCGGTGTTGAGAATCTGCAGCAGTTCCAGGCCGGGCACACACGTGCAGAGCAGTTTGGCCAACGCCGCCTCCCAGGGCGTGGTGCCACTGCCGACCAGAGACCAGCCGTCGGCCATCGCCCGCGTGACGGCCGCGTTGATCTCGGGGTGATTGTGTCCGAGCAGGTGCGGCGCGAAAGCGGCGTGATAGTCGATGAAGTCCCGGCCGTCCGCATCCCACAGATGGCTTCCCTGGGCGCGGACAAAGACGAGGTGCGGCGGCGCCTTGCGATTCAGCGACACCACGCCGCCGGCGATGCACTCGGAGCTTTGCGCAATAACGGACGATGTCGTGTGGGGTATCACGAACGCAGTATGGCGCAAAACCCGTTCGACGCCCATGCACCGGAGCTTTCCGAGAACTGCACTTTTTCAACCTGAGCCGGACCCGACCGCCGGCGATCCTATCTTTCGGAGGAGTTCCCGGCCGCGCCCTGAAACCGTGCCCGATGTCGACGCAACCCGCGCGTCCCGGTTGGGACGATGAACACCCGGCCGCCGTGCCGGTCGCCACGGCCCGTGCGACTTGCGGCGGAAGTCACGAACAAGGTCGATCGATCTGCACCGCCGAAACAGCAGGAAGTGACATACGCGGCCGGGAGTTGAAATTTCGAAACCATCCGGCCGTCTCGTGGCGAGAGTCTGACCACGACTCCCGCGCCCCATCGAGCCGACCAGATCATCCCCTCTTCGTCGACGCAGAGGCCGTCGGGCACCCCATCGTCTTCCGCGCACCGGCTCAGCACCCGCCGGCGCGACACTTCTCCCGAGGCTGCGTCGAAACCAAAGGCCAGGATCCGCCGCGTCGTCGAACAGGTCCAATAGAAGGTTTTTCCGTCCGGTGAAAACGCCATGCCGTTGGAACAGCCCGTGCCGCGGATGACGCCGCGAACCCGGCCGCCGGGTTCGAAACAGAATACTCCGCCCGATCGGCGGGTTCGCCCGATGGTTCCGGCGAACGTCCGGCCGCGACTGTCCGCCACGGCATCGTTGAAGCGCACCGCGCCGGCATCCGCGAACGCCCGCACCGGTTCGAGTGAAGAGGGCCCACGGAGGAGCACGACGTCCTCCCGGCGGAAGAGCGCCAATGCGCCCTGATCCGTCAGGACCATGCCTCCCACCGGCTCTCCCTGGTATACAACCTCCGCGCGTCGGTCGCCGACCGACCACGCATAGACGGAGCCCGCTTCGATGTCGGACCAGTAGAGGCGCGCCCGCGTCTCATCCCACACCGGAGCTTCGCCGAGGCGGCAGCGGGGGGCGGGAACGATGTCGGTGGGTTTAGGACTCATGCCGCATTGTCACGATGGTAGCATTCGACGCGGCGTTTTGACATGGCCGGCACTCCACCTTCTCATGTCTTTTTTCAACCATGGCTTGGCTGCCCTATCATCACGATTGGCGACTCGCCTTCCAGTCGGCGATCGGCCTGCGCTTGCACTGGTTCGGACGCTACGCCGGCAAGCCCGATTGGGCGGTGAGCCAGTCACGCCTGGCCGGGGACATGGTTTCTTTCTTCTTCGTGGAGCGCAACAGCTGCTGGGCGGTCGTCAACGGTCGCCGTCTCACTCTGAGCCGCGGCGATCTGCTGGTGGTCATGGGCGGGGACGAGTTTTCCCTCGGCCACGATCCTGCCCGGCCCCACGTGAGCCTGAGCGCCGCGATTGCCTTCGAACACGGGGGGCGGGCGAATGCCCTGCTCTACCGCAAATTCCAGCGCCGCTACCGGATCGATTCACCGGAGCACTACGTGGCGGAGTTTGAAGCGGTGATGTCCACGTTGGGCAGCAGGTCGCCGTTTCGTGATCTTGAAGTCACCGGCGCCGTGCTGCGCTGGCTCTCGTTTCTCCTCAACCGCATCAATCCGCCGCTGGGCGCCCCGCACGCCGAGGACCGGAACGTCGTGGACAAAGTCCTGAGCGCGGAGACGTGGGCCGCATCCCGTTTGGGGCAGGTCATCACCCTCGACGCCTGGGCGAAAGCCGTGCGCCTGAATCCGGTGTATTTCGGCCGCATCTTCAAACGGGAGACCGGATTGCGGCCGATGGACTGGCTCAACCAGCAGCGCCTGCAACGTGCCTGCCATCTGCTGGCCAGCACGACGAAGAGTGTCGGCGACATTGCCGGGGACTGCGGCTTCGCCAACGCGTTCTATTTCTCCCGCGTTTTCCGCCGCCACTTTTCGCAAGCACCGCTGCACTACCGGAAAACGCAGCTTCACCCCCGCTCCGGATGAACCCCGGCGGCCGACCGTCCACGTTTCCGGAGTCCGATGCGGTAATCCGGGAAAAGCCGCCGGGAACCATCCTGCAGCGATCCCCAACGCCCACGAATGATGGCCGAATTCTTCTCCGGGATACGAAATCCCGGACAGTAACCGGACAGACGAAGCGCGCCCCGAAAACACAACGACAAGCAAGTCGCTGGTTTTAAATGGCTGCCCGGGCTGGGATCGAACCAGCGACCAAGTGATTAACAGTCACCTGCTCTGCCACTGAGCTACCGGGCATCATTTTCGCCGGCGTGGGCCGACGGAAGAGGTGTCGAAAACACCGGGCATCCCGGCGTTGTCAATGCCGGTTTTCAGGCTTCTGCGGACGAGGTGCGGCGCCACGCTTGGCCGCGCTCAACCGCCACCCTGCCGGC
The DNA here is from genome assembly GCA_044375835.1 of Opitutaceae bacterium. Lineage (GTDB taxonomy): Bacteria > Verrucomicrobiota > Verrucomicrobiia > Opitutales > Opitutaceae > ER46. The sequence goes on along the minus strand of JBILLY010000043.1, from coordinate 1,768 downwards.
GCTTGATCCGGAGCCGGTCCGACAACCCGACCGCGGGCAGACACTCCGAAACGGTGAGACCGGATGTATCCGACTGTGGGCGACGCCGACGAGACGTGCGACGTCGCCGCGGACGGATACGGGCCGCGCGGGGCGCTCAGAACCAGCCCGGGCGATACTGTTTCGTGATGAACTGGTTCGCGTCGGGCAGATTGGTGACCTGCATCGCGGCGGAGTCCCACTCGATGCGGCGGCGCGAGCGGATGGCGACGTTGGCGAGGAGGACGGCTTCGGTGAAGGGGCCGGAGTAGTCGAAGTTGGAGCCGGGCTTCGGGCCGCCCTTGATGCCGAGGAGCCACTCGGCGAAGGGGCCGTCTTTCACGCGCGGGATGGTTTTCGCGGGGAGCGACGGCGCCATCTCCTGCATCTTCACCTCGGGGATGATGCGGACCGTCTCGTAGTAAAAACTGCAGAGGACGGTGCACTTGCTGCCGAAGAGGAGCGTGCCGGCTTCGCTGGGGAGATTGCGGCCGATCTCGAGTTCCGGCGGGAGCGGGGGCATGAGGCCGCCGTCGGCCCAGGTGTATTTCACGGCGGGCATCTTGCCGCGGGCGGGGAAGTAGTTGGTCACGAGCGCGGCGAGCGGCGAGGCGACGTCGGTCGCCTGCGTGGCCATAGCTTCGACGGCGGTCGGGGCGCCGAGGTTGAGGGCCCAGTAGGCGCCGTCCATGATGTGGCAGGCGACGTCGCCGAAGGCGCCGGTGCCGAAATCCCACCAGCCGCGCCATTTCCAGGGCATGTAGGCGGGGTCGTAGGCGCGCTCGGCGGCGACGCCGAGCCAGGCGTCCCAGTTGAGGGTGCCGGGCACGGGCGGGGCGCCCTTGCTGTGGTCGGGGAGCTTGAAGGAGCCGACGGGCTCGCGCCACGGCGGGTAGAACGGGCGGTTGGTCCAGCTGACGATCTCGCGCACGTCGCCGAGCACGCCGGCCTCGACCCATTCCTTGAGGATGCGGCAGCCCTCGCCGGCGTGGCCTTGGTTGCCCATCTGGGTGACGACTTTTTTCTCGCGGGCGCGTTTGGCGAGTTCGCGGGCTTCCCAGACGGTGTGGGAGAGCGGCTTTTCGACGTAGACGTGTTTGCCGAGCCCCATGGCGGTCATGGCGGCGGGGAAGTGCATGTGGTCGGGCGTGGAGATCGTGACGGCGTCGATCTTGCTGCCCAACTGGTCGAACATCTTGCGATAATCGTTGAAGCGCGCGGCGCCCTCGTGGCGGGCGGCTTCGGCGGGATATTTCTCTTTGAAGGATTTGAGCGAGCTGTTGCAGCGCGGCACGTCGACGTCGCAGATCGCGACGATGTTCTCGTCCTTCATGCCCTGGACGGCGGCGCCGCCGCGGCCGCCGGCGCCGATGATGGCGACGTTGAGGCGGTTGTTGGGCGAGGGTGTGCCGGGGGGCTGGGAGCGGAGGACGGCGGGAAACGCGAGCGCGCTGGCGCCGGCGACGGACGCAGTCTTGAGGAAGTCGCGACGGGTGGGAACGGAGGCGGGGGTGGTCATCGGGGGAGCGGGGAGAGTGAGGAGAATTGGAAGGTGAAAGGTGGAAGGTGGAAGGCGAAAGTCGGAAGCAGCGCGGGGGACGCGCAGCGCGGCGGGGGGGCGATCAGGCGTAGACGGCGGGGTTGACGCAGTTGGGCGGGCGCTGGCCGGCGCAGACGGCGAGGAGGTTTTGCGCGGCCATCATCCCCATTTTGGTGCGGGTGCCGATGGTGGCGCTGCCGAGGTGGGGGA
>JBILLY010000042.1:0-13455 GCA_044375835.1 Opitutaceae bacterium | reverse complement strand
TGCGCGGAGCGACGACCGCATCCAAGCCGCCCGAGGTCACGCCGCCGGACAATACGCCGGTCGTCGGATTGAAGCCGCCGCGCACCACGCGGCCGTCGCCGCCCGCGATGAGCAGCGCGCCGTCGCCGCCGATGCTCGCGACCGTGACGCCCACGGACTCGCTGGTGACGCGGCCGCTGGCGTTGGTCGCCTCGACGGTGTAGGTGCCCGCGTCGGCCGGCTGCACGTTGGAGAAAGAGAAACGCACTCCGGTGGCACCGGCGACGGCGGAGCCGTTTTTGAACCATCGGTAGGTCGGCGCGGGGTTGCCGCTGGCGCTGGCGGTGAGCGTGGCCGAGGAGCCCTGCTCGAGATAGACGCCGCCCTTGGCGGAGACGGAGGCGATCGCAGGGGCGACCGAGGCACCCGCACTCGCGCCAACCGTGACTCCGGCCGAAAGCGCGCCCGTGGCGGCGTCGACCGTGCCGTTGATTTTGGTGCCGCCGCCGGTAGCCACGGCGAGCGGACCGCCGCCGGAGACGAGATTGGAAACGGAGACCTCGACCGCCGCGCTGGTGGCGGAGCCGGCGCTGTTGGTGGCGACGACGGTGTAGCGGCCGGCGTCGGTCAACGCGACGGAAGCGATGGCGTAGCTGGCGCCCGTCGCGCCGGTCAACGCGGTGCCGTCGCGGTGCCACTGGTAGGAAGGCGCGGGGCGCCCGGTGGCAAACGCGGTGAGCGTGGCCGCACGGCCGACCTCGAGCAGAAGGTCCGATTTGCTGACAATGCCTTCGATGCGCGGGGCCACCACGGCGGAAGGTCCGCCGGAGGTGACGCCGCCGACGAGTTCGCCGGTGGTCGGATTGTAGCTGGCGTCGATCACACGGCCGTCGGCCCCGGCGATCGCGACCGCGCCGTCGGCGCCGAGCCGGGCCACGGTCACGGCCACGCCGTCGCTGGTCGCGGTGCCGCCGGTGTTGGTGGCGCGGACGGAATACATCGCCGCATCGGACGGCTGGACATTGGTGAGCGTGAGGCTGGCCGCGGTGGCGCCGGCGATCGCGCTGCCGTCCTTGAGCCACTGATACGACGGCAGCGGGTTGCCGGTCGCGCTGGCGGTCAGAGTGGCGGCGGCGCCCTGGTCGAGGAAAAGGCCGCCGCGCGCGGAGAGACCGGGGATGCGCGGCGCGACGGCCGTGCCGCCACCGGTCGGCGCCGTGGTGACGCCGGCGCTCACCGCGCCGGTGGTCGCGTCGACGGTGCCGGCGACCTGCGTGCCGCCCGAGGTGGCGATGATCAAATTTCCGCCGCCCGAGGCGAGCGTGGTCGCCGACACGCCGACGGCCGCGCTGGTGGACGAGCCGGCGCTGTTGGTCGCGACGACGGTGTAGTTGCCCGCATCGGAGACCGCGACACTGGCGATGGTGTAGGTCGTGCCAGTCGCACCGGCGATCGCGGTGCCGTTGCGGAACCACTGGTAGGCGGGCGTCGGGTTGCCGGTAGCGACGACGGAGAGCGTCGCCGATTTGCCGATTTCGAGCAGGAGGTCGGACTTGCTCACGATGCCGCCGAACTTGGGCGCGACGACCGCAGCGGAACCGCCGGCCGTGACGCCGCCGGACAAAACGCCGGTCGTCGTGTTGTAGCGCCCGTTGACGACCTGGCCGTCGCCGCCGGCGATCGCGACCGAGCCGTCGGCGCCGAGGTTCGCCACGGTCACGAGCACGTCCTCGCTCGTGACGGCACCGCCGCTGTTGGTCGCGCGCACGGTGTAGGTGGCGGCGTCGGCGGGTTGGACGTTGGTGAGCGTGAGGTTCGCGGCGGTCGCGCCGGCGATCTGCGCGGCGCCCTTGAACCATTGGTAGGTCGGAGCGGGGTTGCCGGTCGCACGGGCGGTCAACGTCGCGGTCGACCCCTGGCTGAGGAACAAGCCGCCCTTGGCGGAAAACGCGGCGAGCTGGGGCGCGATCACGGTGCTCGCAGTGGCGCCAGTCGTTACCCCGGCGGTGAGCGCCCCCGTGGCGGCGTCGACCGTGCCGGCGATCCGCGTGCCGCCGGCGGTGGCGACGGTGAGGTTGCCGGAACCGGAGCTAAGGGTGGTGACCGACACGTCGACCGCCGCGCTCGTGGCGGTGCCGGCGGCGTTGGTGGCCTTTACGGTGTAGCGGCCCGCGTCGGTCGTGGCGACGCTGGCGAGCGTGTAGCTGGTGCCGGTCGCGCCGGTGAGCGCGACGTCGTCTTTGAACCACTGATACGTCGGCACGGGGCTGCCGGTGGCGGCGACGGAGAGCGTGGCGACGCGGCCGGCTTCGAGCAGGAGGTCGGACTTGCCGACCACCCCGCCGACACGGGGCGCGACGGCGGTGTTGACGCCGCCGGACGTGACACCGCCGGAAAGCACGCCGGTGGCCGGGCTGTAGCTGCCGTTGACGACCTGGCCGTCGCCGCCCGCGATGGCCACGGAGCCGTCAGCGCCGAGGTTGGCCACCGTCACGGTGACGGCATCGCTGGTGACGGTGCCGCCGCTGTTGCTCGCACGGAGCGCATACCGGCCTGCGTCCGCCGGCTGCACGTTGGTGAGGGTGAGCGCGGCGCCGGTGGCGCCGGCGATCGTGGCACCGTCTTTCAGCCACTGGTAGGTCGGCACGGGCGTGCCGGTGACGGTGGCCCGCAACGTGGCCGTGGCGCCCTGATCGAGAAAGAGGCCGCCCTTCGCGGCGATGGCGTTGACCTTGGGGGCGACGACCGCGGCAGGGCCGCCGGCGGTGACGCCGCCGCTCAACACGCCGCTGGTGCCGTCGACATTGCCGTTCACCTGGGTGCCGCCCGACGTGGTGATGGCGATCGGGCCGGTGCCGGTGCCGATCTGGGCGACGGTGAGAGGGATTTCCGCGCTGGTCGCGGTGCCGTGGACGTTGGTCGCGGTGACGGTGTAGTTGCCGGCATCGGCCGGCTGCACGTTGGTCAACGCGAGCGAGGCGCCGGTCTTGCCCGCAAGGGTCGAGCCGTTGCGCGACCACTGGAACGTGGGCGCCGGCACGCCGTTGACGGCGACGGTCAAAGTGACGTTGCCGCCTTGTGCGGCGATCAACCCCGCGTCCGAGGACACGCCGGTGAACACCGGCGCGGAACTAAGCGCCAGCCGGGCCACGCCGGAAACAGCGATCCCGGCGGTGTTGCTCACCGCGACGGTGTAGTTGCCCGCGTCGGCGGTCTGGACCGACGCGATCGAGAGCGAGGCGGCGGTCTTGCCCGCGAGCGCGACGCCGTTGCGAAACCACTGGTAGCCGAGCGGCGCGGCGCCGCTGGCAACCACCGAAAAGTTGGCCGCACCGCCGGCCGCGACCGTCTGCTCCGCCGGCGCGGTGGTGATGCCGGGGGCCTGGGCAAACGCCGCCGACCCCACCGCCCATCCGAACAGGAGCTGGAGACAAATCAGCCGGAAGGGCAGCGAACAAAGCAGATTCCGCGGGGCAAAATTGAACCGATGCACGCGACCCCACTACAGGTTCCGACGGGCCCCGATAGAAGCAAAATCTTGTCGTCCGGGCCGGATTCCGGCTGTGGAGCACTACCTACGTCCGATCCGGCCTACTACGAAGCTCCGACGGCGTAAAACCGGCGTTGCGGAGATATTCTCCGAGGGCGCCGAGGAAGCGGTCTACATCCGCCGGCGTCAGATCGCCGAGCGTCGCCAACCGGAACGAACGCAAGCCCGGCACCTTGCCCGGATAAACCGTGATGCCGCGGGCGAAGAGGTAGTCGTGCATCGCCCCAAAACTCCACCGCGAGTCCGCCGGCTCCAGGAACGTGGTCAGCAATCCCGATTGCCAAGCCGGCGGCACCAGACAGGCGAAGCCCAGGCGCTGCATCCCGGCCAGCAGCACCGCGTGGCACGCAGCGTAGCGGGCATGCCGCGCCGCCGCGCCTTCGGCGAAAAACTCATCGAGCGCCGCATCCAGCGCCCGCACCACCTGCACGGGCGGCGTGTAGAGAAACTGCCGCTCCTTCTCCTGCGCCGCCCACTGGTCGGGCAAGTGCAGGTAGAGGCTACGCCGCGGGCGGCTACCGGCCTGCGCCAACAACTCCGGCCGCACCAGGACGAACGCGATCCCGGGCATGCCCTGCAGGCACTTGTTGGCGGACGAGACGACACAATCCGCCGGATCTGCCCGCAGGTCGAGCGGCACTCCGCCGAGCGAGGACATGGCGTCGACGATGGTCACGATGCCCCGGGAGCGGCACGCCGCCGTGATCGCCGCCAGCGGATTCAGCATCCCCGTGGTGGTCTCGTGATGGACAAAGCAGCAATGGGTCGGCGTCGGCTCCGCGGCCAACGCCGCCTCCATCGCGGCGAGGTCCGGCGCCTCGCCCCACGGCAGCGCCACCGTGCGGAAGTCGAGTCCATGCGCCTGTGCGATGTCGGCCATACGCCGGCCGTAAGCTCCGTTTTCGATCACCAGCAAACGGTCCCCGGGGCCGACGAGCGAGACCAGCGCCGCCTCCACCGCGAGCGTGCCCGAGCCGCCGAGCAACACCGCCGTGTGCGAACCCTGCGCGTTGACCGTCGCGAGGAGCTTCGCGCGGACGCGGTCGAGCAGATCCCCGAACTCCGCCTCGCGCGGACACAGATCGGGCATGAGCAAGGCCCGTTTCACCGCCCAGCTGGTCGTGCACGGTCCGGGGTTGAGGAGAATCCTGCGCGGCACCGGTCCCGGATCGGCCGTCGCTTCGAGCCGCGGCAATACAACCCGCAGAGCCCGGTCCAGCTGCGCCGCGTCGTCGATCTCGGCCCAACAGAGGTCGGGCGCCGCCACCGTCCCGATGCGCCGCGTCGCCGCGAGCGCCGTCAGGCCGTCGTCGTAGTGGTAGTTGGACGGAAACGTCACCGTCGTGTCGTAGTGCCGGCAGAGCGCGGCAAACGTCGCCGCCGATAGGCGCGTGATGCCCACGAACTCGCCGAGCGACGCCTCGTCCGCCGGTTTCTTCTTCGTCAGCGCCCGGAGCCGGGTCCCCTCTCCCAGCGCATGGACCTCATCGCCCTGCCCTGTCGTGCCGGAGAGCAACACCGCGTCCGCCTCGCGACTCTCCAGCAGCGCCGTGATCGCCCGCGGCTCGAACAAGAGGTCCGATTCGAGCAACAGCAGGTCACCCGGCACCGCGGACCGCGCGAGCCACAGCGAGTGCATCGAGCCGGTGCGCGCGTAGTCGGGATTGTGCACGCGGCGCACCGTCGGGGCATGCCGCGCCAAAAACGCGGCGAACTGCTCCGCCTCGTGCCCGGTCACGAGCACGATCTCGCTCACGCCGGCTCCGTGCAGCGCCGCCAGCATCCGCGCCAGCAGCGTCACCCCGCCGAGTTCCAGCAATCCCTTCGGCCCGGAACGCTCGCCGCGCAGCCGCGACCCCAGACCGGCAGCGAGGATGACCGCGGTGGGCGACGGCGCCTTGACGGAAAGGTTCGACATACCACCGATGCCAAGCGCCCGTGCGACGCCGACGCGAGCGCGAATGCTGAGCTTCCCCGCCGGCGCCCCGGAACACGCCCTGCACACGGACTCGCCGCATCCGTAGTCGCCGCGTCGCCCGCGAGACATCTCGACTCCGGCGCGCCCTTGCGCCAACGACCGCGCCTGCCGCCCAACATGTCCTCCGCGCCCCGCCCGCTCTCCCCCGCTCCCCTGCTGTTCCGCGTTCTCGCCGTCGCGCTGCTCGCCGTCGCGCCCTCCCTCCTCGCGCAGGGCGGCTTCCGCGGCTTCTACGGCGGCACCCTCTCCACCGGCGGCCGTATCGGTATCTATGTGACGTCCGCCAACGACCTCAGCGTCGTCGTCGTCGACCCGCTCTCCGGCTCCTTCGGCGCCAGCACCACGCCCAAGGTCAACGAGAGCGGCGCCTTCACCGGCGCCTACGCGATCGCAACCATCTCCGGCCAAGTCGCGCCCAACGGCAACGTCACCGGCAGCGTCTCCGTCAACAACCTCACCTTCACCGCCCGCCGCGCCCCGCTCGACGGCCCGACGCGCGCCCACGAGGGTTACTGGCAGGGCTGGGTCTTCGACCCGAACAACCGCCTGCTCGCGATCAACCTCATGGTCTCCGCCGACGGCCAACTCTTCGCGTTCATCCTCGACGGGACCGATGTCGTCGACGCCGGCTACGGCACGATCGACGCCCGCGGCATCTTCAGCTGGCGCGACGCCTCGAACCGCATCTCCTCCGGCAGCGTGATCACCACGGCCGGCGGACTGGCGTGGAACGGCCGCTACTCCAAGACCGGCGTCGGCGCCTACACCTTCGTCGTCGGCCGGCGCACCGCCGCCCACAAGCTCATCAATCTCGCCACGCGCGGCCAGGTCGGCGCGGGCGCCGGCGCGATGATCGCGGGTATCGTGGTGGAGGGCGGCGCCAAGACGCTGCTTATCCGCGGCATCGGCCCGGGCCTCGCGCAGTTCGGCGTCGAGGGCACGCTCGCCGACCCCGTCCTCACGCTGTTCAGCGGCGAGACCGTCATCGCCGCGAACGACAACTGGAACACCGTCGCCGCCACCACGACCGTCGCCGAAGTCCGCGACACCAGCGCCCGGCTGGGCGCGTTCGCGCTCGCCGAAAACAGCCGCGACGCCGTGCTGCTCATCCGGCTCGAGCCCGGTCGCTACACCGCGCGCCTGAGCGGCGCCGCCGACGGCACCGGCATCGGCCTCGTCGAGGTCTACGAGGTGCAATGACGTCCGGCCGGCGCCACCCGTAGGCCGCACTTCCCCATGACCGACGCCCCGGATTCGGCCACCACGCCGCGCGCGACGGGCAGCTCCGTCCCGAACGTCGGGTTGTTCCGGTTTCTCCTCGGCCGGGCCGGCTGGCGCATGTGGGTATCGGTTGCGGCCGGCATGGCGGGTGGCTGGGGACTGGCCGGCGTCATGCGCGTCACGCACCGCGCGCTGACGACGACGGGCGGGGACAACCTGCCGCACCTTCTCCCGTTTGCGGGTTGGTTCGCGGCATTTCTCGGCGGCAGCCTGATCGCGGAAAAAGTCTTCATCGGTCTTTCCGAGGCCCTGAAAGTCGAGTTCCGCGACAAGCTCGCCCACCAATTGCTGCACACCGAATATGCCGAACTCGAACGCCGCGGCACCGAGCGGGTCTGGACGCTCCTCGTCGGCGACGTCGAGGGCATCGCCGACTACATCTGCTGGTTGCCGCGGGTCATCGTGCACCTCTCGATGCTGCTCGGCTGCTACGTCTACATGGCGTGGCTGTCGCTGCCGGCCTTTGCTTTCAGCGCCGCTTTCGCGGCGGCCGCCCTTTGGCTTTATGCCCGGATCAACGCCCGGGTCAGCCGGGTGGAACTCACTTCGCTCCACTATCACGAAGGCGTGCTCGCCGTGCTGCGCTACCTCACCCACGGTTTGAAATCGCTCCTGCTCAGCCGCGGCAAAAGGGAGGATTTCCTCGGCCAGCACCTGCGGCGCGCGACCGCCACCGCGCGCGACATCAACACGCGGTCCCGCTTCCTCCAGTCGCTCGCCTCGCGCCTAGCGGTCGCGCTCGTGCTCGTCGGCCTCGCGGGCGTAGTGTTCGGCCTGCCCCACGTGGTCGAGCTCTCCGCCGCCACGCTCGTCGGCCTGGTGCAGGCGACGCTGTTCTCTCTGCCGCCGTTCGAAGGCACGCTCGGCCTGCTGCCCCGCACCGTCGCCGCCGCCCAGGCGCTCGACCGGATGCGCGAACTCGGCCTGGACTTGGCCGGCCCCGCCCCGCTCGCCGGCCTGCGGCGCTCCGCGCCCCCGGCCATGGCGCGCGACTTCCGGGAACTCGTCCTCGCCGATGTCGTGTTCCGCTACGCCGCTCCCGCCGGCGACGAGCGCGGTTTCGGCATCGGGCCGGTCTCGCTCCGGCTCGCCGCCGGCGAAGTTGTCTTCCTCGTCGGGGGCAACGGCAGCGGCAAAACCACCTTGGCCAAGGTGCTCTGCGGCCTCTACGCGCCCGCGGCGGGCAGCCTGTCGGTCAACGGCCGGCCGGTCGCCGCCACCGGGCGCGACGACTACCGGCAGCTGTTCGCCGCCGTCTTTTCCGACGATGCCTTGTTCAACCACGCCATCGGGGCCCCGCCCGACTCCGCGCCCCGCATGCGCGAATTGCTGCGCCTGATCCAGCTCGACCACAAAGTCAGCGTCTACGAAGGCTCGCGCTTCTCGACCATCGATCTCTCCCAGGGCCAGAAACGCCGCCTGCTCCTGCTCGTCGCGCTCCTCGAAGACAAACCCGTGTTCCTCTTCGACGAGTGGGCCGCCGACCAGGACCCGTATTTCCGGAAACTCTTCTACGAGGAGTTCCTCCCCGATCTGCGGGCGCGCGGCCGGGCGGTGCTCGTGATCAGCCATGACGACCGCTACTACCGCTGCGCCGACCGCATCCTGAAAATCGAGGCCGGCCTGCTCGTCGCCTACGACGCCGCCGGCGCCGCCATCGGCACGCCGGACCACACTGGCCGAGGCTAAAAAATGGGATGGTCCGCGACTTCGTCGCGCCACGCCACGCGCTCCAAAATCAACGCGCTCTTCCGCCGGCAAATCTCGATCGACGCCCGGTCCCATCCGCTGCCGCACCGAAAATGGTAGGCCAGCGGTTCATCGCTCTCGGGCCCCATGAATTGTTCAGGGGCATCAATGATGTCGCCGGCGGCTTCGGCAAGCCGTCGGGGACGCAGCAAGATCGTCCGCAGTTCCGGATGCCGCTTGAGGAAAAAATGGGACTTCGCGCCGCTGTCGAACATTCGCCCGCCCGCCCCTTGTAGCCACCATTCGAGTTCCCCGAGCTGCGGTATTCGCCAACCCGCAAACCAAGCAAAGCCCGGCCAAATGTAGGTGTGATCCGGCGCATATTGCGGGATGTAGGCGAGATCGTGTTGGGCGAGAAACGCCGCAGGCTCGAAATCCCGGGCGAAAAAAACATCGGCGTCCTGCAGGCACACCGGACCCGCGAGTTCACCGCGCTCCGACAGATCGCGCCAAATCCAGGACACCACGTAGGCGTTGGCCCAAGCCGAGTGGCCTTTCAGGCGGCGCGAAAAAAGACGCCGCCGGTAGATTTTTCTCCCGGCGTTGGCCTCGAGCCGCCGGTCGAGCCGCACCTCGCGGCACTCGAAGCCGAGCTCCGCTCCCAGGGCGAGCAATCCCCCGCTGTCCGCCTTTTGGCCATCCAGCCGCAAATTGTGGTAGACGATCAATTTCCACGGCCCCCGGACGTGCCGCTTCAGGGCAGCATACTGCCAACGCACAAACTCGGGGCGCTGCAAAAACGCCGAGACGAAAAGACACATCCGCTCCCCTGCTGCACCCGGCAGTTGCGGCGCGCGCATCTCGCTATGCTGCTTGTCGAGCGCCACCAGCCGCCGCCGAAAGGGCAGTTTCGACGACTCGGGAAAGCAGTAGCTCGGATCGAGTCGCTTCGGCGGATAAAAAATAAAGTGCCGGTTCAGATGACTTTCGTCGTGCCAGACCGCGATCACCCCTTTCTCGAGATCGCGGTCGATCCGGCCGCGGATCGACGCCGCCATATCGAGATACGGCGCGAACTCCCCGCCCGCAAATCCGCCAGCGAAGTAGGTCTCGCCTTCGTGAGCGCCGATCCATGCCAGCGAACGTTCGTCCGTCTCATACGAGCCGCGCAGACCGCGCCCGCGCCGCACCGGCAATCCAACGGCACGCGCCCACCGCTGCCAACGATTCGGTCGCCAGCAAAAACCGGGATGCTCCACGCCCACGAGTCCACTCGGATTGTCCGGCAAAATCTCGCGCCCCACCGGCCCCTCGAACCGCATGTCCGCGTCCACTTGAAAAACAAACTCCTCGCCCAGCAGCCGCTCGCGGTAGCGCGCGATGTGGTGATACCGCAGCAGCGTCGCATAGGGCCACGCGCGGTGCTCAACCGGCAGCGCCACCGCTTCGATCGGCAACTCCTCGGGCCGGTCGGTGAACACATACGCCGTGACCTGTTCGCCAACCATAAAATGCTTCCGCGCCGATTCTAGCAGCGGCGCCACGAACCGCGTGTATTTCGCCGTCGCTACTATCAGCAGGCCGATGCGCAGCGGCCGATCGGCGCGCGAGAGAGGATGCGGAGTCGTGCTCATCGCAATCGCGCGAGTTGGCGACGCCACCATCCGGCCGGTCGCCCGTTTTCCTCCGGCGTCCCGGGTGCCCGCCCGTGCGCGCCGTCGTAGTAAACCTGCGGCTCGCGCACAAACGCGCAGTCCGTCGCGCGCAGGCAGCGCTTCCACAATTCCCAGTCCTCGACGACGAGCCGGCCGTCGCGCTCCACGCCGCCGAGCGGCAATTCGTCGTATCCGCCCATCTCCGCCACGAGCGCCCGCTCGATCATCACCGAAGAGTGAATCACGAGATTGTCGCGCGCGATGTCCGCCAGCGTGAACCGTTCCGGCAGCGCGTCGTGTTTCGTCCACTCCGCGAGATAGCGCGGATAGCGTTTGCGCGGATCAAAAACACCTTCCCCGCGCCACGCCTCGGTCGCGCACATCCGGCAGCCCGTCGTCCGCATGGCCGCGACCTGCGCCGCGAGTTTCCCCGGCAGCCACTCGTCGTCGTCGTCGAGAAACGCCACATAGTCGCCCGTCGCGCGCGCCAACCCGACATTCTTGACGTAGCCGAGACACGGGAATCCGAAGCGCACCCGGCTGTTCTCCGCCAGGTCGATCCAGCTCACGTCCGCGGGCCGCGGCGCCGTGCGATAGCGCGGATCGGACGATCCGTCGTTCACCACGATAATCTCCGCCGCCGCATCCGTCTGGGCCCGCACGCTCGCAAGCGCGCGCTGCAAGCCCTCGAACCGATTGAAACTGCACAGAACGACCGTAACCCGCGCAGTATCGATCATGGCCGGGCGGGTGTGGCACGGGCGATTCTGGAAACCATCGGCAACGGGAGCAGGTGCATCAAAAGGCCCAGAACCCAATCCCCGCCGCCACCGTGGGCAAGCTTCCTCTGGTTCCAGCGTGACACCGCCGCCCTCCGCCCAATTGATTCGTCGCGAATGACCCCGCTGCGCCCATGACCAATTTTCAGCAACCGTTTCCCGACAGTCGCCTGGCTGCGTGGGAATGGCCCGTGGCTCTGTTCCGCGTAGCCCGTGACCGCGCCTACGAATCGTTCCGCTATTTGCCGGCCGCTCGCTACACCCCGGCGGAAAATATTATGCCCGCCGTGCGCTCGGGTTGTCATGACGCCACAACGGCAGTTCCGGCTACGTGCTCTACCACCGGAATTTTTTTGATCCGCGCGCCTACGCCGGTTTGGAAAAGGGCGGCATCGCCTGGATTCGGAGCGACGAACTGGCGCGTTTCAACCGCGAGGTTCTCCCCCGCCTCGAAGCTCGTATCGTGCTCGTGACCGGAGAAAGCGATCGGTCGATGCCGGGCGATGCAGCCAACGAGTGCGAAACGCTCGTGCGCAGCGGAAAAATCCGCCGGTGGTTCGCCATCAATCTCTGCGACCATCCCTACGGCGATCTGCTGACCCCGCTTCCGATCGGGGTGAACTACAGCCTGAAATACACCCTCGTGCTGACTGGCGACCGCCCGAGCGATCACTATTTCCGTGACGATGCCATTGCGCCCGTGATGCATGATGCGATTTGGGAGCAAGCGGCGGCGGTGCCGCTCGGCCGTCGCCTTCCGTTGGCGTTTGGGGATTTCTGCGTAAACAACTCCTCCCGCGACCGGCGTTTCGGCGAATCGCGCGCCGATATCCAGGCGGCCTTGCACGCCTGCCCCTGCGTCGTATTTCCCCCGCGCCGACTGCCACCGCTGCAGCTGATCGCCGCCTACGCCCGGCACGCCTTCGTCGTCAGCCCGCACGGCGGTGGCCTCGATTGCTACCGAACATGGCTGGCGTTGATTTGCGGCTGTATCGTGATCGTTAAACGCTCACCCATCGACCGACTCTACGCCGGCCTGCCAGTCGTAATTGTCGAAAGTCGGGATGAAATCACCCCGGCCAACCTGCACCGCTGGCTCGATCGTTTCGGCCCTGCCTTCGACCGCACTCGCCTGCGCGAAGTCCTGTCCCTCGATTACTGGCGCAAAGAAATGGAAAACGCGTTGGCCGGAGTGTGAAAGCTGGTCGCGGACCGCCGTCCGGGAAAACGCACCACGCGCGCGACTGTGATTGGCATTTGCACCTATCCCGGCAAACCGGACTGAGGCTTCGTGCCGTTGCTTCGCTCTCCTTGCCTTGAACGTCATCTCACCTCGTCAATCTGTCTCTCGGCTTTCCCCGCCGCGCCTCGCCGCGCTCTACGCGAGCGACGAACCCGCGTTGAGCCGGTTCTTTTTTGCCCTTGGCCGGATCGCTCCGCTGCGCGGCATTTCGTTCGAACGCACCAACGATCTCCTCCGCCTCGCCGTCGGCCTCTATCCGCCCGACCCGGTGCGGCCGTATCGGATGTGGATCCCGTCTTCTGCGCCGCGCTGGCGTCCCCGCTGGCACGGCCCGTGGCTCCGCCGGCTCACCCGCGACGCTTCCGTCGTCTTTCTCACCCGCCCGGAGCAGGCCGTGCTGCTGCCGTTTCTCGCCGGCAAGACCGTCGCCTACTACGCGATCGACGACTACCGCCATTACGCGCACTTCCGCGCCGACGACGAGCGTGCCCTCGTCGAGCGCGCCGCGCAGGTGTTCGTGTGCTCCTCCGCGCTCGCGGAAAAATTCTCCGCCGACTACGCGGTGCCCGCGGATCGCCTGCACGTGTTGCCCATGGGCGTTCCCGCCCGCCACGTGCCGGCCGTCCTCCCGGCCGCGCCCGCACCGCTGCCGGAAAATCTCGGCCTGCCGCGTCCGCTCTTCGGCGTGCTCGGCGCCATCAACTACCGCCTGCGCCTCGATTGGCTCCTCGCCGCCGTCACCGCCCTCCCGTGGGCCCATTGGCTGTTCGTCGGCTATGTCGAAACCGGCCGCTTCTCCGCCGCCGAACTCGCCCTTCTGCGCCAATTGCAGGCGCACCCGCGCTGCACGTTTCTCGGCCGCCGCGACTACGATGCGCTGCCCGCCTTCGCCGCTGCGCTCGATGCCGCCGTGATTCCTTACAACGACCGCACCACCAATCCCTGCGCGAGCCCGATGCGGCTGCATCTCTCGCTACCCTTCGGCACGCCCATCGTCGCCTCCGCCGACTGTGCGCAAATCAACGAGCACCAATCCGACGTCACGGTGTGCTCCACCGCCGCGGCGATGATCGCCGCGCTCGAAACTCTCCGCAGCGCCAACTTCGACGACGGCCACCGCCTCACCCGTTGGCAACGCGGCCAAGTCGCGACGTGGGAACATCGCGCCGCCGCCGCGCTCGCCTGCTTGCACCCGTCGTCCGGCGTCCCTTCTTCTGCGCCGTGACCTCGCCCGCTCCCGCCCGTTCGCTCGTGATCGTCACCGCCGCTGCGGAGGCATACGCCGGCTGTCTCGGCCGGCT
>JBILLY010000716.1:0-3283 GCA_044375835.1 Opitutaceae bacterium | reverse complement strand
CTCACGCCCCATCTCGGCGCCTCCACGGCCGAGGCGCAGGAGTCGGTCGGCATCGAGATCGCCGAGCAGATCGCCGACGTGCTCAACGGCGGCGTGATCCGCAACGCGGTCAACATGCCCTCGATGGACGCCAACGCCGTGAAGGTCCTCGGGCCCTACCTCGACCTCGGCGCCAAGCTCGGCACGCT
This sequence comes from Opitutaceae bacterium, assembly GCA_044375835.1. Classification (GTDB taxonomy): domain Bacteria; phylum Verrucomicrobiota; class Verrucomicrobiia; order Opitutales; family Opitutaceae; genus ER46. The sequence continues at coordinate 3,095 of JBILLY010000716.1, read as the reverse complement.
CGTCCAGCAGGTCGCGCCGGCGCAGATCGCGCAGCTGCGCATCACGTATTGGGGCAAGATCGTCGACCTCGACGTCAACGCCGTCACCCGCGCGATCCAGCGCGGCTACCTGCGCCGCATCAGCGGCGACTCGGTCAATTTCGTCAACGCCCCGGTCGCGCTCGAGCGCCTCGGCGTGCGTGCCGAAGTCGTGAAGTCCGCCGACGATTCGGGTTACACGGAGCTCGTCCGCGTCGAGGCCATCGCGCCCGACAACCGCACGTTCTCGGCCTCGGGCACGCTGATCGGCAAAGCCAACCAGCCGCGCATCGTCGAGATCAACGGCCGCGAGGTCGAAGTGCTCGCCGACGGCAAGCTGCTCGTCCTCGAGAACCTCGACCAGCCCGGCATGGTCGGCACGGTCGGCACGATCCTCGGCAAGGCCAACGTCAACATCGCCGACATGTCGCTCTCCCGGCTCACGCCCGGCGGCACCGCCTACATGGTGGTGCGCGTCGACACCGAGCCCAGCGAGGCCGCGCGCCTCGAGATCAAGGGCCACCCGGCCATCAAGCTGGCGAAGTTCGTCCAGCTGTAAACCCGCGCAATGCTCGTTCCGCTCCTCATCGCCGCCGTCGTCGGATACCTGCTGGGCGCGTTGCCCTTCGGGTATCTCGTCGCGCGGGCGAAGGGTGTGAACATCTTCGAGGTCGGCTCGAAAAATCCCGGCGCGACCAATGTCCGCCGCGTGCTCGGGCACGGCCCGGGCAACCTCGTGCTGTTTCTCGACGCGCTGAAAGGCGCCGCGGCGGCGGGGTTGTTCCCGCTGCTCCACCTCGTGGGGCCGCAGTATTGTCCGTTCGACGCCGGCGGCCTCGAGGTGCTGCAGACCGTCGGCCTCGTCGCGGCGATCCTCGGCCACAGTTTCTCCTGCTTCACCGGCTTCAAAGGCGGCAAGAGTGTCGCCACCGGCGCGGGCGGTTTTCTCGTCCTGTTTCCCGTCGGCATGGGCATCGGCCTCGCGGTCTTTGCCGTGTCGGTCGCGATCGGGCGCATGATCTCCCTCGGTTCGATGCTCGGCGCCGCGACGGTCGCGATCGCCGCCGTCGTTCTCCAGCGCTCCGTGCTGGTGACCAGCGTGGCGGCGGTCGTCGCGCTCTTCGTCATCCTGCGGCATCGGGCCAACATCTCGCGCATCCTGGCCGGCACCGAATCCAAGATCGGCCAAAAGAAATCCGACGACGCGTCCAAGACTCCGGGCGCACCCCACTCATGAGCGAACCTCTCACCCTCAACATCGGTCTCTGCGGTTTCGGCACCGTCGGCCAGGGCGTGTGGAAACACCTGACGTCGCACCGGGCCGAACTCGAGGCGCGGCTCGGCGTGACGCTGCATCTGGCCCGCGCGTCCGTCCGCGACCTGAAGAAGAAGCGCGACGTGAAGGTGCCGGCCCGCGCCCTGACCGACGATCCGCTGGCCATCGCCCGCGATCCCTCGATCCACATCGTGTGCGAACTGATGGGCGGCACGACGCTGGCCCGCGAGGTGACGCTGGCGGCGCTGCGCCGCGGCGCCGTCGTGGTGTCGGCCAACAAGGCGCTCATCTGCGAGCACGGCGAAGAGATCATCGCGACGGCGCAGCGGCACGGCGGCCATTTCTTCTTCGAGGCGTCCGTCGCCGGCGGTATCCCGATCATCAAGGCCCTGCGCGAGGGCCTGGTCGCGAACCGGTTCACGCGCATTTACGGCATCCTCAACGGCACCTGTAACTACATCCTCACGCAGATGGAGGACCAGGACGCGCCCTACGCCGCGGTCCTCGCCGAGGCCAAGCGACTCGGTTACGCGGAGGCCGACGAGTCGCTCGACGTCGACGGCTGGGACACGGCGCACAAGGCCAGCGTGCTCACGTGGCTCGCGCACGGCGTGTGGGTGAAGACCGACCGCATGATCGTCGAGGGCATCTCCCGCATCACGCCGACGGACTTCAAGATCGCGGCGACGCTCGGTTTCGGGATCAAGCTGCTCGCCGTCATCACGCGCGACTTTGCGAAGAACGAACTCAGCGTGCGCGTGCACCCGACGCTGCTCCCCGAGGGCAACGTCGTCGCCAACGTGAGCGGCGTGTTCAACGCCATCTCCGTCACCGGCGACGTCGTCGGCACGACGTTCTTCAGCGGCCGCGGCGCCGGCCAGGACGCGACGGCCAGCGCCGTGATCAGCGACATCGCCGACGCGGCCTCGCTGCTCAAGCACGGCAAAGGCGGCCATCTGCTCGGCGAGATCGGACCGGCTCCGCGCCCGACCTGCAAACTTGCGCCGCCCGAGAGCATCCGCTCGCGCTACTACCTGCGCCTCACGGTCAACGACCAGCCCGGCGTGCTCGCGCGCGTCGCCTCGGTGATGGCCAAGCAGAAGGTCAGCATCGCGAGCGTCATCCAGACGCCCGCGGAGCAGCCCGGCGCGGCCTCGCTCGTCCTCACCACGCACGAAAGCAACGAGCGCGCGATCGGCGCGACGCTCAAGCAACTCCGCGCGCTCGCCGCGGTGCTCGATCAACCCGTGCTGCTGCGCATCGGGGACTTCGAGCGCTGAGGCGCCCCGGGGTTGAACGTTGAAGGTTGAAAGACCCGACCGCTCAGCTGCCTCCCCGAAATCTCCACGCCGCGCCTCCTTCACGTTTCATCCTTCAACTTTCACCTGCATCGCAATGGCCCGAATCGTCCAAAAATACGGCGGCACCTCCGTGGGTGACGTCGACCGCATCAAGAACGTCGCCAACCGCATCAAGGCGGTCCGCGACGCCGGCAACCAGCTGGTGGTCGTGGTTTCCGCCCGCGCGGGCGTGACCAACGAACTCATCGCACGCGCCAAAGCGATCACGCCGCTCCCGAGCGAGCGCGAGATGGATCAGCTTCTGGCCATCGGCGAACAGGAGACCATCGCGCTCACCGCCATGGCGCTGCACGCGATCGGCGTCGACGCCGTGAGCTACACCGGCGCGCAGGCCGGCATCGTGACCGACAAGGTGCACACGAAGGCGAAGATCCAGGATATCGACGCCAGCGCCATCGTCGCCGACCTCGAGGCCGGCAAGGTGATCATCGTCGCGGGCT
>JBILLY010000714.1:0-3286 GCA_044375835.1 Opitutaceae bacterium | reverse complement strand
GTCCTCCCGCGCGCCATCCTCCCCCTCGCCGACGGCGCCCTGATCGGCGCCCCGCCCGAACTCGCCTACTGGCGCGACACCGACGGCGACGGCAAAGCCGACAAGAAAACCGTCGTCGCCACCGACTACGGCGTCCGCGTCGACCCCAAGCGCCCCATGCTCGCCAACCCCGAGCGCGCCCCCAACAGCCTCCTCTGGGCCCACGACAACTGGATCTACAGCGCCGCCTACACGAAGAAGTTTCGCCTCCTGCCCAACGGCGAATTCGAGACCGGCACCACCACCTTCCGCGGCCAGTGGGGCCTCACCCACGACGACGCCGGCCATTTCTACCACGGCTCCAACAGCGACCACCTCCGCGTCGACGTCGCCCACGCCGACTACCTGACGCGCAATCCCCACTTCGCCCGCCTCGCCGGCGGCAACGTCAACGCCGCCCCCGACCAGCTCGTCTGGCCCATCCGCGTCAACCCCGGCATCAACCGCGGCTACCGCCCCGAGATGCTCCGCGACGGTCGCCTCAAGGAATTCACCGCCGCCGGCGGCCAGTGGATCTACCGCGGCGACCTCCTCCCCGAACTCTACGGCAACGCCTTCGTCGCCGAACCCTCCGCCCACTTCGTCCGCCGCTCCACCCTCGCCTACGCCGACGGCACCATCCGCAGCGCCAACGCCTACGCCGAACAAAAGGCCGAGTTCGTCGCCTCCCCCGACGAACGCTTCCGCCCCGTCAACTTCGCCACCGGCCCCGACGGCGCCCTCTACATCGTCGATCTCTACCGCGGCGTCCTGCAGCACCGCATCTCCCTCACCAGCTACCTCCGCAAACAGAGCGAGGACCGCAAACTCGACCAAGGCCTCCACCTCGGCCGCATCTACCGCGTCGTCCCCGCCGACCGCCCCGCGCCCCGCTACGCCGCCGCCTCCGCGCCCGCGACGCCCGCCGCCTGGGTCGAAAAACTGTCCCACCCCAGCGGCTGGTGGCGCGAGACCGCCCAACGCACGCTCGTCCAGCTCCGCGACCGCTCCGTCGCCCCCGCCCTCCGCGCCTTCGCCGCCTCCGCCGGCCATTCCTCCGGCCGTATCCACGCCTTGTGGACGCTCGAAGGCCTCGGCGAACTCGCCCGCGCCGATGTCCTCGCCGCCCTCGGCGACCAAGATCCGCTCGTCCGCGCCGCCGCCGTCCGCCTGAGCGAGCGCTTCCTCGGCGAAGGCGACCGCACCGCCCTCGTCGCGAAACTGCTCCTCCTCGCCAAGGACGCCGCCTTCCCCGCCGTCCAACTCCAGGCCGTCCTCTCCCTCGGCGCCCTCGCCAACCCCGCCGTCGACCTCGCCGCCGCCCACGCCGTCCGCCTCAACCCCCGCAGCCCCTTTCTCCGCGACGCCTTCTTCAGCGGCCTCGCCGGCCGCGAAGCCGTCGTCCTCGAACGCCTCGCCGCCGATGAAGCCTGGTCCGATCCCGAGGACCCCGAGGCCAACAAAATCTTCACCGGCCTCGCCCGCGCCGTCTTCGCCGCACGCGACACCGCCGGCGTCGAGCGCACGCTCGCCTACGCCGCCGCCCAGCTCCCCGGCGGGGCCAAGCGCACCGTCGCCCTGCTCGACGGCTTCGTCGCCGCCGCCGCCACCACCCGCCGCCCCCTCGCGCTCTCCGCCTCCCCCGACGCCTGGACCCGCCTCGAGAAAAACCCGACCGCCAAGGCCCGTCTCGGCAAACTGGATGCGCTCGTCGCCTGGCCCGGCAAACCCGGCGCCGCCGCCGTCGCCGTCACCCCGCTCACCGCCGAACAGCAGCTCCGCTTCGACCAGGGCAAAGTCCTCTTCGGCGCCGTCTGCGCGACCTGTCACCAGATTACCGGCAAGGGCCTCGACGGCCTCGCCCCGCCGCTCCTCGATTCCGAATGGGTGCTCGGCGTGCCCGAACGCACCATCCGCATCGTCCTCCACGGCGTCCGCGGCCCGATCACGGTCCTCGGCCGGGTCCACACCGGCGACATGCCGCCCTTCGGCGGCCTCGACGACACCCAGATCTCCTCGATCCTCACCTACCTCCGCCGCGAGTGGGGCCACACCGCGTCCCCCGTCGACCCCGCCCTCGTCCAATCCGTCCGCGCCGCCACCAAGTCCCACCCCGACGCCTGGAGCCCCGAGGAGTTGATGCTCATCAAATGATCGGGCGGATTCGCCCCGGCCGAAGCCGCACCACTCTCGGCCAACCCCGTCCGCGAGTCGACGCGGCCCTCGTTCGCCCCACGACCGCCGCAGGCCCGCCGCCCGCCCGCCGGTCGCTCCGCCCCCGCGTCCGTCGGCCGCGTGTGCGCCTTGAGCATTGAGCCCGCTCCCGGAGCCGTTGAACGTTTTGAGCCCGTCCCCCTCCCCGTCTCTCCGTCTCTCCGTCTCTCCGTCTCTCCGTCTCTCCGCCTCTCCGCCTCACACGTCTTCCGTCCCCGCCCCGCGCCATGAAACCGAAGGTCTTTCTCACCCGCGAACTCCCGCCCACCGTTCTCGCCTTCCTCCGCGAGCACTGCGACCTCGCGCTAAACCCCGCCGACCGCGTCCTCTCCGCCGCCGAAGTGATTGCCGGTCTGCGCGGCCGCGACGCGTTGCTCTGCAACATCACCGATCCGATCACCGCCGAGATCATGGACGCCGCCCCCGGTCTGCGCGTGATCGCCAACTTCGGCGTCGGCTTCAACAACATCGACGTCGCCGCCGCCACCGCCCGCCGCCTGCCCGTGACCAATACCCCCGGGGTCCTCACCGAGGCCACCGCCGACATCGCCTTCGCCCTCCTGCTCGCCGCCGCCCGCCGTCTCGGCGAAGGCGAACGCCTCGTCCGTTCCCGGCAGTGGACCGGCTGGAATCCCATGCAGATGCTCGGCGCCGATGTCACCGGCGCCACGCTCGGCCTGCTCGGCTTCGGCCGCATCGGCCAGGCCATGGCCAAACGCGCCCGCGCCTTCGACCTCCGCGTCCTCTACTGGAACCGCACCCGCCTCAGTCCCGCCGACGAAGCCGCCCACGGCGTCGAGTATCGGGATTTCAACGACGTCGTCGCCGCCTCCGACTACCTCTCGCTCCACGTCGCCTACCACAAGGACACGCACCACCTTCTGGGCGAGAAGCAGTTCGCCGCCATGAAGCCCACCGCGTTCGTCATCAACACCGCCCGCGGCCCCGTCATCGACGAAAAAGCCCTTGTCCGCGCCCTCGCCGCGCGCCGCATCGGCGGCGCCGGCCTCGATGTTTTCGAAAAAGATCCCGCGCTCGAACCCGAGCGCTACAC
>JBILLY010000715.1:0-3286 GCA_044375835.1 Opitutaceae bacterium | reverse complement strand
TGGCGACGTTTGCCACCGGGCTCTACGCCCACCAGCACAAGATCAGCGGCAACGACCCCGCCCTCCTCCCCGAGATGCTCGCCCCGGCCGCCACCGCCGCGGCACCCGCCGACGCCGCGAACAAGGACGGCGGCCAGCCCAAGACCAAAAAAGCCAAAGGCGCCGCCCGCCCCCCCGGCGAACCCGCCGCCTACGCCGCGCTCCGCGAAAACCTCATCGCCCACTACGACCGCGCCCCGTCCTTGCCCAAGCAACTCGCCGCCGCCGGCTACCTCAGCCACCAGAGCGGCAAATGGTGGGAAGGCTCCTTCCAACGCGGCGGCTTCACCCACGGCATGACGCGCGGCTTCCCCCAACCCGGCGGCCGCCACGGCGACGACGGCCTCAAGATCGGCCGCGAGGGCCTCGCGCCCATCTTCGACTTCATCGACCACGCCGCCGCCGAGAAGAAGCCGTTTTTCCTCTGGTATGCGCCGTTCCTTCCGCACACCCCGCACACCCCGCCCGACCGCCTCTTCCAGAAATACAAGGCCAAGGGCATCGCCTCCGACCACGTCGCCAAATACTACGCCATGGTCGAGTGGTTCGACGAAACCTGCGGCCAGCTCCTCGGCCGCCTCGACGAAAAAGGCCTCACCGCCAACACCCTCGTCGTCTACATCGCCGACAACGGCTGGATCCAGCAGGTCAACGGCAACGGCTACGCGCCCCGCTCCAAACAAACCGCCAACGAGGGCGGCATCCGCCAGCCCACGCTCTTCAGCTGGCCCGGCGTCATCCGCCCCGGCTCCCGCGGCGACCAACTCTGCTCCAGTATCGACCTTGTCCCTACGGCCCTCGCCGCCGCCGGCCTCGCCGCGCCCCCCGCCCACCCCCGCCACCATCTCCTCCCCATCCTCAAGTCCGGCGCCCCCACGCCCCGCGACACCGTCTACGGCGAAACCTTCGCCCACGACATCGTCACCCTCGACCGCCCGGCCGACAGCCTCGTCTACCGCTGGGTCATCGAGGGCAAATGGAAACTCCTCCTCACCTACGACGGCCAGGTCAGCGCCCGCTACGCCTCCTCCAACCCCCGCGACGATCGCCGCCCCCAGCTCTACGACCTCCTCGCCGATCCGCACGAAAACCAAAACCTTGCCGCGCAAAACCCCGCCGTCGTCGCCCGCCTCGCCGGCAAACTCGACGCTTGGTGGAAACCCATCGGCCGCTCCGTCCAGACCACCTGGTCCTCCCCGTAAGTAAGGCGAGTCTCCGCCCCGCCCGTCCCCTTCGCCCCGCGTCGCCGCCCCCGCCCTCACCGCCCCTCTGCCCCTCCAAGCTTCAGCGTTCGCCCATCGCCCTTCGACATTCGGCATTGGTCATTCGGCATTGTTCATTCGGCATTCTGCATTCGGCGCCGCCCGTCCCGCCCGCACCTCCCGCCGTCGCACCGGGATTCGCCGCTCCCCCATTCGGCTTCCCCCGCGAAATCCGGTAGCCTTCTCCTCCGATCTTCATTTCTTCCGCTTCCCCGCCTCTCCCCGACCCGCCTCACCCATGCGCCGCCCCATTCTGTTTCTTCTTTCTTCTTTCCTCTTTGGGCTTTGTCCCGCCTCCGCCGCCGCGACCTCCGCCCCTGCCAAGCCCAACGTCATCGTCATCATGGCCGACGACCTCGGCTACGGCGACATCTCCGCCAACGGCGCCACCGCGATCAAGACGCCCCACATCGACCGCCTCGCCGCCGAGGGCCGCCGCTTCACCGCCGGCTACTGCTCCGCCTCCACCTGCACCCCCACCCGCTACTCCTTCCTCACCGGCACCTACGCCTTCCGCCGCAAGGGCACCGGCATCGCCCCGCCCAACGGCCACCTCGTCGTCCCGCCCGACTCCTTCACCATCGCCGACATCGCCAAGTCCGCCGGCTACGCCACCGCCGTCATCGGCAAATGGCATCTCGGCCTCGGCGCCGAAGGCAAGGGCCCCGACTGGAACGGCTCCATCGCCCCCGGCCCCCGCGAGATCGGCTTCGACTACAACTTCCTCCTCCCCACCACCAACGACCGCGTCCCCCAGGTCTACGTCGAGAACGACCGCGTCGTGAACCTCGACCCCCGCGATCCCCTCTGGGTCGGCGACAAGAAACCCGCCGAGGATCACCCCACCGGCATCACCCACCGCTCCACCCTCAAGATGGATTGGTCCCACGGCCACAACGCCACCATCCACAACGGCATCTCGCGCATCGGCTTCTACACCGGCGGCCACGCCGCCCGCTTCCGCGACGAGGACCTCGGCGACAAGTGGATCGAAAAATCCAACGCCTGGATCGAGGCCAACCGCGACCGCCCCTTCTTCCTCTTCTTCGCCTCCCACGATCTCCACGTCCCCCGCATGCCCCACGAACGCTTCCAGGGCACCACCGGCCTCGGCTTCCGCGGCGACGCCATCGCCGAGTTCGACTGGTCCGTCGGCGAGATCATGAAGACCCTCGACCGCCTCGGCCTCGCCGAAAGGACCCTCGTCGTCCTCTGCTCCGACAACGGCCCCGTCATGGACGACGGCTACAAGGACGGCGCCCTCGAGAAACGCGGCGACCACCGCGCCGGCGGTCCGTATCGTGGCGGCAAATACACCGTCTACGAAGGCGGCACCCGCACGCCGTTCATCGCCCGCTGGAAAGGCACCATCGCCCCCGGCGTCTCCCCCGCGATGATCACCACCACCGACCTCGCCGCCACCGTCGCCGCCCTCGCCGGCGTCGCGCTCCCGGCCGACGCCTGCCTCGACAGCTTCGACCTCTCCGGCGTCCTCCTCGGCCGCCCCGGCGCCAAGGGCCGCGACCACGTCGTCTCCCAGGACAACGGCGGCACCGGCAACTACGGCTTCCGCGAGGGCGACTGGAAACTCGTCCGCTACGACACCAAGGCCACCAACAACGAGATCGTCGAGCAGCCCCTCCAGCGCATGCCCCAGCCCCAGTTCCAGCTCTTCGACCTGAGCAAAGACCCGGGCGAAAAGAACAACGTCCTCGCGCAGCACCCCGAGATCGCCGAGCGCCTGAAATCCCGCCTCGCCGCCATCGTCGCCGCCCCGCGCACCCGCCCGTAGCCCACCCGCAAAGTCGGGTCGTTCCGGGGTAGGGCGGGTCGTCCCGGGGTAGCGCGAGGCGTTCCGAGGTATCGCGAGGCGTCCCGGGTAGGGCGAGGCGTCCCCGCCGAGCCGTCGCGAATCACGCATTGATCCGCCCCCGCGTGCTCCGCCTCGCCGCACGCACCCACCTTGCCCAATCGCCCAACCGCGA
>JBILLY010000713.1:0-3289 GCA_044375835.1 Opitutaceae bacterium | reverse complement strand
ACCGTCCTCGCTGCGATCCTCCTCGCGCCACTGCATCGTTTTCAATTTGTCGGCGAGCAACGCGTCGCAGGCTGAAACGAACCCCTCGTCCGGCGCGCGACGATAGAAGGGGAACCGGGTCGTGTTCTTCTCGTTCGCGCCGGCGATGGAGTTGTAGCGGATGAAATAAATCGGGCCATAGGAGCCATCCGCCAGAGCCTCCCGCACCACCCGCCCGATTCCCTTCTCGCCCATGGGATCCGGCGCCAGTCCATAGTGCCCGAGCACCAGCAACCTTCCGTTGGGGGCGACGTAAAAACCCATGCGTTGATGCATCATCGCCATGCCCGCTTCGTTTCCGGAGATGGGTCCCGGCCTCACGTAGTAAATCGGGAAAATCGGCTGCGGCTTGTCCCAGTTGCGTCCGTCGCGGGAGGTGACGATGAGCGTCTGGCCCGGGGCGTGGTGCTCGCCAAACGGGTTGCTGAGAAACTCCAAAAAGAACCGGTCCTGCCAATAGGCGAGCATCGGCGCATGGTGATACGTCCAACCCAAACCATCGGCCAAATCCGGGTGCGTGCGATTGGCCCGCATGACCTGTATATTCTCCACGCCTATCGCCGGACGCAGGCGTCCATCGTGAACCTGCAGATCAATTCCGGCGCTTACCAAGCGCACCGGCTCGCTCGGGCTACCCGGCTGCGCGCTTGAGATCGAGAGCAGCGGCAAAAACAGGGCGGCTAGATAGAGGCGCGTCATCAGGTCGTCGTTTACTTTTGTTTCACGCGGTAGAAGAAGCCGTCCTCGGCGCCGACGATGAGTTCGCGGGTCGAGGCGAGGTAGGTGGGCTTGGTGGCGTGGCCGGCGAGGACGTGCGTGCTGACCGGGCCCTCGTCTTTGAATTTCCAGCGGCCCTCGGCGTCGCGGCCGAGGTTGCGGAAGAAATTCACGTTGGGCGCGCTGTTGAGCATGAGGTCGAGCTTGCCGTCGCCGTCCCAGTCCACGGTGCAGAAGGTGCGGCGGCCGCCGCGACCGAAGACGCCGTCGTTGAGGCGGAGGAGGCCGCTCTCCTTGTTTTGCGGGAGGCCGTTGCTGTTGAAGACGCTGGCGCCTTCGCTCCAGAAGACGCGCTGCGGCGGGAGCAGCGCGAGTTTGCCGTCGGCGCCGCGCTTGCGCTCGTAGAGGGCGAGGTAGCCTTCGGCGTCGGACATGACGAGGTCCATGAGGCCGTCGCCGTTCCAGTCGACCATGTGCGGGGACGTGCGCCACTGGGAGACGAGTTCGTTGCCCTTGGGCTGCCACCAATTCCAGGCGGGGCCGGTGTTCTTGGCGCCGGGCGGGAGCGCGAGCGCGACGGGCTGGCCGGCGGCGAGTTTGGGCGCGGTGCGGGTGCCGACGTTTTTATACCAGACGACTTTGCCCCAGATGCCGTTGGTCATGAGGTCGGGCAGGCCGTCGCCATCCCAGTCGGCGACGCTGAGGATGGAGTAGCCCCACTTGGATTCGGCGGGGCCCTGGATGGAGCCGTTGGGACCGGCGAGTTCGCGGATGAGTTGGCCGGCGGCGCTGAGGTAGCGCGGCGCGGCCCAGCGGGTGGGCGTGCCGCCGAGGTTTTCGATCCAGCCGATGTAGCCGGCGGTGTTGCCGCTGATGAGGTCCTCGTCGCCGTCGCCGTCCCAATCGAAGGCGAAGGGCGTGGCGAGCGCGCCGAACTTCACGTCGGCGGCGAACTGGCGGAAGTAGCGCGGCGGAAGAAACTGCGGGAGGCCGCCGACGACCTTGCCGGTGTGCTCGATGAAGGCCACGCGGCCGTCCTCGTCGCCGACGACGAGGTCGAGGTCGCCGTCGCCGTCGAAGTCGACGGAGGTCGGCGTGATCATGCAGAGATCCATGACGAGCGGCAGGCCGGAATAGGTGAGCAGACGGCCGGCGGCGTAGACGGGCTTGGTGCGGGTGCCGGTGTTTTCGTAGTAGGTGAAACTGTCGCGGAACTCGCCGCAGATGAGGTCGAGGTCGCCGTCGCCGTCGAAGTCGCCCCAGCACGGCGAAGGCATGCCGAAGGGATCGATGTCGCGGCCGCCGGCCTGGAGGCGGACGGCGGGGGCGTAGACCGGCGCGGCGGTGGTGCCGGTGTTGCGCATGAGGTAGACGTAGCCGCGGAGCTTGCCGCGGGTCCACTCGCCCTTGGCGTTGAAGGCGCCCTCGCCGCCGTTGAGCGCGCCGAAGTCGCCCCAGAAATCGATGCCGACGGTGACGTCGAGCGCGCCGTCGCCGTCGTAGTCGACGAACTTCCACTGGTTCTGCCGGATGTTGCCGGGCTCGGTGAGGACTTTTTCCGGGACGGGGATTTTCTTCGGCTGGTCGAAGCGGGACTTGAGGAAGTCGGGGTAGACGTTGGCGCGGTAGGCGTAGATTTCGCCCTGCTTGACGGACGCGGTGGCGGTGACGACGGGTTTGCCGTCGACGTAGCAGATGCCGGAGGACGGCGCGGATTTGCCGAGGAGGACGGCGGGTTTGAAGATCGGCAGCTTCAGCTGCGAATCGACCTGGCCGCTGTTCTCGAAATACCACGTGCCGTTGTAGGGCTTGTCGGTGCAGACGACGACGAGGTCCATGAGGCCGTCGCCGTTGTAGTCGAGCGGGAGCGGCCAGGCCCAGAGGCCGACGCCGAGGTCGGCGAGGGCGCCGGGGTTGTGGTGGGCGAGACGCGGGAGGACCTCGGCGGCCGGGGCGGCGGGCGTGGTCGCGGCGGCGGTCTTGGTTTTCTTGGCGGGCGCCTTGTCGGCGGCGAAAAGGGAGACGCCGGCGAGCACGGAGGCGGCGAGGAACGGGAGCGGAGATTTTTTCATGGGCGGGGGGCGCGGAGATCGCGGATGCGGCGAGGACGCGCGGAGAGGATCGGCGGGAGGTGCGAGGCGGGAGGGAGGAAGCGAGGCGACGGAGGTGGGCGGGCGGCGGCGGGGGAGAAGCGGAGCGGGGCGTGGCGGAGCGGCCCCCCTGCCCTACTTCGAACTCGGGGAGCGACCCATCAGATCGTGACAGAGGATGGCTTGATGTCGCCCGCCGCGGGAGAGGCGGGACCGACGGCCACTCACGTTACCGTCGGTCCCTGCTCTCACGAGCAGGGCTACGGCGGAAATGCGCGTGGGATGGCCGGTCATGGGATTTGTCGGTCGCCGCACTCGAAGCGGCCGGTGACGCCGACGTTGAGGGTGGTGCCGGTGATGAGGGTGCGCTCCATCTGGTCGCGGATACCGCGGTAGAAGGCGACGGGCTCGTTGGTGAGGTTGGAGATGTCGAGCGAGACGCC